>NZ_AWXA01000027.1:0-12817 GCF_000478965.1 Megasphaera vaginalis (ex Srinivasan et al. 2021) | reverse complement strand
TTTATTAATTGCAATACAATGGCCAGCTTTTCTTCGTTCGTCATATCGAGGCCTCCTTTATTCCAACGATGTGCCGAGTTTTTCTTCTACTTCATCGGCCCAGCCGCGGACAACATCCGTTGCCTTGCTTTGCTTCATGATGGCTTCCAGGACATCCACGATGACGTACACATAGCCATAGGCAATATTGGAAATTTCCTTTGCATCTTCTTGGGTCCAGCCGTTTTTGCCTTCCTTTGCCCACTGTTGTACACAAATGGCTTGGCTCCAGCGTTGCTGGAACCGGGATTTCAACAGTTCCTTTTCCTTGATTCGTCATACTGCTCGCCTCCTTAATTACTTGTATTCCCGTCATTTTGTTTCAAAAAATTAAGGTCGATTCCTAAAATATCGGCCAATCTCGATAATACTTTCAAGCTCGGAGTGTATCGGCCTCTTTCCACATCTGCATAATATGCACGTGAAACACCGACCATCCCAGATAATTCCAATTGAGTTAATCCAGCCTTTTCACGAGCGGACTTGAGCACATCTCCAATTTTATTCACTATACCACCTCCCTTCTTTAATTACTTGTATTTCCGTCTTGCAAAGTAAGTATACAGTATTTCCGTCATTTTGTCAATAGTATTTCCGTCATATTTATATTATAATGGTCTCAAAAGACGGAAAAACCGCACAAGGTAAAATAAGGAGGGATTTTCATGAAAAGCATAGGTGAACGAATTAAAGAAGCGAGAAAGTCGGCTGGATTGACACAATTAGAACTGGCTAAAAAAACAGAGCTTTCCCGCTCTTATATTGGTGATATAGAAAAAGATAGGTATAACCCAAGTGTTTCTACCCTTCAATTAATAGCTACGGCAACAAATACTCCATTGGAAGATTTACTTCCATCAACTAAGACAGTTTCCCCCACAGGCCGCGGCGTCCGCATCCCGGTCCTGGGGCGCGTCGTTGCCGGCATCCCCATCGAGGCCGTCGAAGAAATATTAGATTACGAAGAAATCACCCCGGAACTCGCTGCGACGGGTGAATTTTTTGCATTAAAAATCCGCGGCCACTCGATGGAACCGCGGATGATGGAAGGCGACGTCGTCATTGTCCGCCGACAGGATGACGTAGACAGCGGAGACGTCGCCATCGTCCTCGTGAATGGTGATGAGGCCACCGTGAAGCGCGTGAAAAAGCAGGAAGACGGCATCACCCTGATTGCGAATAATATATCCGTATACGAACCGCACTACTACTCAAATAAAGAAATCGAAGAACTCCCGGTCCGGATATTAGGAAAAGTCGTTGAACTGCGTGGGAAACTTTAAGAAAGGTAATACAGAAAGAAAAAGACCATGATGAAACACACAATTTTCGCACGATTATCGCACGATTATCGCACGATGAAAATCGCGCCCATCCATTGCATTGCAAGGGTTCCTAGCTATCGTACCCTCACTCCTTCACCTGATTTTCGCACGATTCTCGCACGATTTTCGCACGCAAAATACTGATTGCCATTCCTACGCAACATATCTTTCATATGGCGCTACATAATTATTGCGCAAAAATTCACACACTTTCCAGGAGGGGTTAATTTGTCTATAAAACAAGATCTCACGCAAATTATTAATAATTTGTGTGAACAAGCAGAATCTAACGAGCTTGAATTTAAAGAATCATTAAATAAATTACCGAAAGACATTTGGGAAACATACTCTGCTTTTGCAAATACGCATGGTGGTTTTATTATCTTAGGAGTCAAAGAAAAGCCGCATATCTCTATCACTGGAGTAAATAATCCGGACCAGATCATTCGAGATCTTTTTAACACTGCCAATAATAAATCAAAAATAAGCCACAATCTATTAGAAGATAAAAATGTGATAAAGCATACTATCGACGGTAAATGTATAATCTCGATTTTTATTCCAGAACAAGAGCAATCGAAAAAGCCAGTTTATCTTAACAACAATTACGCTTATACCTATATACGAAAAAACGAAGGAGATTATATTGTTTCTGATGATGAGCTTCGACGTTTTATACGAAATGCTTCTGATGACCTAGATAGTGAATTATTAGATGAATATACTCTTGAAGATTTGAATCTTGAAAGTGTTTTAACATTCAAAAATATAATTAATGCTAGAAATCCATCGATGCATTATCTGGAAATGGATAATCTGGAATTTCTGATAGAAATGGGTGTATTCCAATTAGATCGAAAAGATAAAAGAAGACCTAAACTTACAATCGCTGGCCTTTTATTTCTAGGAACATATGATGCAATCCGTAGCAAATTGCCACAATTTCACCTGGAATATATAAACCGTCGTGGCATTTCTGCCACTGACAGGTGGATTGATCGTGTTTCTACTGGAGACCTTAACTACAAAGACTTGAATGTATTTGGATTTTTCCAAATTGTTCGTGAAAAATTAAATGCAACCATCGAAGACTCTTTTGAACTTGATGAAAATAGCATCCGTAAGTCTCCCGTGGAGCTAAAGACCGCCTTACGTGAAGCTCTTGCAAACATGCTTATCCACGCTGATTATTTTGATAATACTTCTGATATAAAAGTTGTTGTTGATAATTATTTTTATACTTTTCACAATCCCGGAATGATGCGTGTTTCTGTTACCCAATTTTTTGCAGGTGGAAAATCTCTGCCGCGTAATAACACACTGATTACCTTTTTCAGACGAATGGGTATATCTGACCGTGCGGGCACAGGCGGAAAAACAATTCTTACATTTGCAATTGCCAACAAATATCAAATGCCTGAACTTGAAGTCACCACTGATTCAACTACGCTGAAATTATGGGTTGCTACTCCACGTGGAGCACATCCAGAATTAGATGATGATACAAGAAAAGTATTAGCTTACATCAATGAAAAAAAGAATGTTAGTAAATCGCAAATTATATCAGACACAGGCTTATCAGCTTATAAGGTTCGCAAAGCATTGAACACGCTTATCGACAATCATATCATTTTTTCTTTGGGAAAAGGTCGTGCAACTAGATATAGTTGGTCGCCCAGTGTAATTGAACGTGTTGATGCTGCCAATCGCATTCGAGACTTAATCATTCAAGATTATCAATAATGTAACCATTGCAAAAGTGCGTTTTTGCGTTAGATAGTTGCGTTATTCGTGCAAAAGTTACGCTTTTGCCGTAGTAAGTTGCGCTTAATTTGTCGTAAGTTGCAACTATCTTTCGACTATTTTCTGAAAAAGGTAAGATATTTCAAAACATAAAAAAAATCCTGGCACCGTGCTGGAACACGATGCCAGGATATGTTAATAAAGAAAGGAGGGAAATCATGCACGTTTATAAAAAGCCGTCGGGGCTATGGGCCTATAAAATTGACATCGGCAAAAACCCACAGACGGGAAAAAGGCAGCAGAAAGAAAAAGGTGGTTTTAAGCGGGCAAAGGATGCCAGGATAGCGGGAGAGGAAGCACTGCAGCGGTATCGGAATAAGGGCTTCGCACGTCCGGAAGCTGTGACGTTCGGAGATTTTGCTCAAGAATGGTTAAAAGCATACGCGGCCGTCGCCAAAGTATCATCCGTTCGGATCCGAAAGCACCAGCTGGGTCATCTAAACCGTTACTTCGAAAAAATCCCCATCCAAGAAATTCACAGGAAACAATATCAGGACGCCTTATTGTCCCTTGCAAAGACGCTTGCTCCTAATACCATTTCAGGTATTCATGCCACGGCCAAAATGATTTTCAAACGGGCCATAGAATATGAGCTTATTTATTCGGATCCAACGGCGTTTGCTACGGTTCCCCGGCCGAAGCGAAAAATCGTAGATCCCGACGAAAATGTGCCCGCCTATCTGGAAAAGTCTCAGCTTCTCGATTTCCTGCAAACAGCGAAGGAAAAAGGAATCGCGCCAGATTATCCTTTATTTATGCTGCTGGCTTATACGGGCTTACGGATTGGCGAGGCTCTGGCTCTCACCTGGGAAGATATAGACTTCAAGAAGAATGTGGTCAAGGTATCCAAGACGCTCTACAATCCGACGAATAACGCTGAAAAATATGAGTTCCTCCCTCCGAAGACAGAAACCTCGGTTCGAGTGGTCACCATGCCGGCACACTTGGAACAGGTACTGGCTGCATTCAAGTTTCAAGTCTCTAAGCTCCGGATTGAATATAAAGAGTTGTGGCACTATCCCAAGGATAGTAAATTGGGCTTCGTTTTTACGGCCCCGGCCCATCCTGGCCATCCTCTTACCCAGCGTCTCGTACAGACTCGTATAGACCGTATTCAGAGGCTTATGGATAACCCACCGAGTCTTCATATACACCCCCATATTTTCCGTCATACTCATGCGTCTCTGCTGGCAGAGGCCGGTATAGACCTGGTACAGATCATGAAGCGTTTGGGCCATGCTGACGATACGACGACACGGCAGATATATCTGCACATCACCAAAACGTTGGCCACGGAGACGGCAGAAAAGTTTGATAAACTGCTGAATAAGGCATAAAAATAAGCCCCTTGCGGTTGATTTCGCAAGGAGCTTATTTTTTGGTTCTCGTTTTGTTCTCTGGATACGATTTTCAAGGCCTTACAAACGCCTTGGTTATCGTATTTACGGCACTTTTAAATTTTTATTTACATCATACCGGGCATGCCGCCGGGCATACCGCCAGGCATACCGGCCGGAGCAGCACCTGCCGGTTCCGGTTTATCGGCAACAAGCGTTTCCGTTGTCAGTACCAAAGCGGCAATAGATGCTGCATTTTGGAGCGCCGAACGAGTAACTTTCGCGGGATCAACGATACCGGCTTTGATCATGTCGACATATTCTTCCGTCAACGCGTTAAATCCTACACCATCTGCAGAAGCTTTCACTTCGGCAACGATAACGGATCCTTCCAGGCCGGCATTAGCGGCGATCTGGCGTACAGGCGCTTCGACAGCGCGTTTAACGAGGTTAATACCAGTCTGTACGTCGCCTTCTTCTTTAAGGGCATCCAACGAAGGAAGAATATCAATAAAGGTCGTACCGCCGCCGGCTACGATACCTTCTTCGACAGCTGCACGCGTCGCATTCAATGCATCTTCCAACCGCAGTTTCTTTTCTTTCAATTCGACTTCCGTAGCAGCGCCGACTTCGATGACGGCTACACCGCCGGACATCTTAGCCAAACGTTCCTGCAACTTTTCTTTATCAAAATCAGAAGTCGTTTCGGCAATCTGCGCTTTGAGCTGTGCAATACGGTCTTTAATGGCAGAAGCATCCCCGTGTCCTTCAACGATCGTCGTTTCATCTTTGGTAACGCGGATCTGACGAGCCGTGCCGAGATCTTCCATGGTAATGCTGTCCAGTTTACGGCCTACATCCTCCGTAATAACCGTAGCACCGGTCAAGGTGGCAATATCCTGCAACATGGCTTTGCGGCGGTCGCCGAATCCGGGAGCTTTCACGGCAACAGCCTTGAAGGTGCCGCGCAGTTTGTTGACCACTAAGGTAGCCAATGCTTCGCCTTCTACGTCTTCAGCGATGATCAGGAGTTCTTTGCCCGCCTGAACGACTTTTTCCAGAACAGGGAGCATTTCCTGAATGGATGCGATCTTGCGGTCTGTAACCAAAATGTACGGTTCAGACATAACGGCTTCCATCTTATCCGGATCGGTCACCATGTACGGAGAAATATAACCGCGATCAAACTGCATGCCTTCTACAACGGAAAGCTGTGTTCCCATCGTTTTCGATTCTTCAACGGTAATGACGCCGTCTTTGCCGACTTTTTCCATAGCGTCGGCAATCAAGCCGCCGACTTCTTCATCGCCGGCAGAAATGGACGCAACCTGTGCAATAGAAGATTTATCGGATACGGCGATGGAGCGGGATTTAATTTCTTCTACGAGCTTGTTGACAGCTTTTTCGATGCCTCGTTTCAAAATCATCGGATTGGCGCCGGCAGCTACGTTGCGCATCCCTTCCTGAATCATGGCTTGCGCCAGCAAGGTGGCCGTCGTCGTGCCGTCGCCGGCTACATCATTGGTCTTCGTCGCAACTTCTTTGACGAGCTGAGTGCCCATATTTTCAAAGGGATCTTCCAATTCGATATCACGGGCAATCGTGACGCCGTCATTGGTAATAGTCGGTGCGCCGAATTTTTTATCCAATACGACGTTGCGGCCCTTAGGCCCTAAGGTAACTTTAACGGCATTGGCCAAGGCGTCTACACCGTTGCCCAAAGCCCGACGTGCTTCTTCATTAAACAAAATTTGTTTAGCCATTGTTATACACTCTCCTGTTCGGAATATGGAATGAATCAGATAATTGCCAGAATATCACGTTCGCTGACGATGAGATATTCGTTTCCTTCAAACTTCACTTCTGTGCCTGCATATTTAGAGAAAATAATCTTGTCGCCGACAGCCACATCCAAAGGGATACGCTTGCCGTCGTCCTGAACCTTGCCGGCTCCGACAGCCACTACTTCTCCCTGGCTCGGCTTTTCCTTTGCCGTATCAGGCAAATATATACCGCTGGCAGTTTTTTCTTCCTGTTCCAATACGCGAATAACTACGCGGTCTCCTAAAGGTCTAATCATTTTCATATTCCTCCTTAAGTTGTTGATTCTTTTTATTAGCACTCATAATATCCGAGTGCTAATTACACTATATATATTACCCACTAAAGGTGAAAAAGTCAATACCCCTCATTTTTGATTTACTATTTATTTACCTTCCCGTTTTTCCCATTGCGCGATCAGTGCCGCAGCAATTTCTTTTAACGCCTTCCCCGTCTTCATGCTGTATTGCCGCATACGACGATATGCTTCGTCTTCTGTAATATCGTAGGTTTCCATAATCAGCCCTTTGGCCCGTTCAACGAGTTTGCGCTCTTCAATCTCTTCATGCAGGTCGATAATCGCCTTAACCGCTTCCTGTTGACGCCTGAATTGTAAGACGGCGACTTCCATAGCCGGAAAAAGGTTCCGCGGTGTTACCGGTTTGACGAGATATCCGAAAATTCCCGAGTCTTTAGCCTGATCGACTACTTCATGCTGATCGTATGCCGTCAATAATAAGACGGGCGCCAATCCTTCATGAGCAATCATCTTCGCTGCATGAATGCCGTCGAGCTTCGGCATTTTGATATCGAGAAAGACGAGATCCGGCCTTTCCCGACGTACCAGCGTCAAGGCTTCGACGCCGTCTGCCGCCGCTCCGACAACCTGATGACCGGCCTCTTCCAGCATTTCACACAGGTCCAAACGAATAATAGTTTCATCATCGGCGATTACGATCCGATATCCCATCAGCGTTTCTCCCCCTTCTTTTTCGGAAAAGCAATGACGGCCCTGGTACCGTCGCCGACATGAGACGTAATTTCTAACGTGCCGTGCAAATCCTTTTCCACTAAAGTTCGGACTATCGTCAGTCCCAAATGTTTTCGTTCCTGCGCCGCCGCGGCAAAGGCGAAACCGCAGCCCGTGTCACTGACGGTCAAGGTTGCCGTCCCGTCCGAACACAGGATCTGTATCGACAGTTCGCCGACATTACGCTCTTCAAAACCGTGAATAACGGCATTCGTAATGAGTTCATTCAAAGCCAGTGATAAAGAGGTCGCCTCATGTGACGGCAAATACAACGACGTACCGGAAAAAACGGGAGTAATAACACATTCTTTTCTGGCTAAACTTTGCAGAAGCAATTCCTGTAATCGTTTGGCGACAGGCGTAATATCCAGTTGTTCTTCTTCATGATGGGAAAGTGTCTCATGGACCAACGAGATGCTGAGAATACGATTCAAACTTTCCTGCAAGGCGTCCCGCGCTTCTCTTCCTTCAACACGGCGCATTTGAAGGCGCAGCAATCCGGCGACTGTCTGCAAGTTGTTTTTGACGCGATGATGAATTTCCTTGATCGCCGACGTCTTGACCAGCAATTCTTCTTCTTTACGGTGAAGTTCCGTGCGTTCCGCGACGACGGCAATGACGCGCCAGACCTTACCGCTGCGCAGCAGCGGTATCACGCGCCGCGTCAGCAGCAATCTGCCGTAAGTGACTTCATCACGCAGACTTTCGCCAGTCGCCAGGACATGCTTTATCCCGGTAAGATTGAGCGGCGTTTTATATACGTTGCTGCCTGCAAGCGTCCCTTTTCGCCCCTGGAGGTGCATGATCCATTCAGCTATCTCATCGGCATAAATAATCAGTCCCCGGTCGTCGCTTAAAATGACGCCATCTTGCACGGATAAAGAGCGATACAGCTTATTTCCCTCATGGCAAAGCGGTACTTGAAGAGAATGAAAAGCCGTTTCCGTCAGTATTTCCCGTCTCCTCTCGACAGCGCCGATAAAACAAATGACGGCAATCGGCTTGCCGCCATTATCAACAAAAGGAAAAGTCGTTACCACTTCCCCCGATACGTCTCCCGTAAAACGGCTCCCGGTATTGAAAGTCTGCCATACGAGTTGCTTAATGGCTGCCGAAAAATCCGAAAGCTGACTCCGTTCTGCCGGCAAGTCATTTTCCTGCCGTACTAAAGGCCTGCGACCGGCGACGGCAATAAAAACCTCCTCCGCTTTCGCCGGCACAAAAACCAATAATCGCCGCTGCGCCAAATCGCAGGCGAATTGCAGCAGCGGTTCACTGTTCGATAAAATGTGAATTTGTACGGCAGACAGACCGCTTTGGTCACGACAAACGGATTCCAAAGCCATAGATATTCCAACTCCTCACATCGACGTAATGGCCAATCCCGGCTTGGCATTGAGCGTCAAGTCAGCATAATGGCCCGCTTTTGCCAGATAATACGCGCGGCAGCCGATCATGGCGGCATTATCCGTGCAAAGTATCGGTTCCGGACGATAGACGGCGATCCCTCTGGAAGCCGCGCCGACCGTCAGTGCCGCGGCCAACGCACTATTAGCCGCTACCCCCCCGGCAACGGCAACAGTTTTTAGGCCTCTGTATTCTGCGGCAGCAAAAGTTTTTTCCGTCAACGTATCAACAACAGTTTGTTGAAAACTTGCGGCAATGTCATGAGGATTGTACGACTTGCCTCGTTGTTCCTGTGTGTGCAGGTAGTTCAATACAGCCGATTTCAATCCGCTGAAACTGAATTCAAAATTGTGCTTTTCCTGAAGGGCCTGCGGAAAAACGACGGCATGGGGATTCCCGGTGCGTGCCAGCGCATCAATCTGCGGTCCGCCCGGATAAGGATAGCCCATAACCCTGGCAATCTTGTCAAAAGCTTCCCCCGCCGCGTCGTCACGCGTCTGTCCAAGTAAGAGAAACCGGTTATAGTCCTGCACTTCCACCAATTGCGTATGTCCGCCGGAAACAACAAGGGCCAAGAAAGGCGGCTCCAGTTTCGGATGACTGAGGAAATTGGCAAAAATATGACCCTCCATATGATTTACTCCGACCAACGGTTTATCCAAGGCAAAACTCAACGCCTTCGCCGCCGCCACCCCGACGAGTAAAGCGCCGACCAGTCCAGGACCGTAAGTGACGCCGATGTGGTCAACATCGTGCAACGTAATTCGTGCTTCATCAAGAGCCTCTTTAATGATTGGCAGCACATATTCGATATGCTGCCGCGAAGCGATTTCCGGTACGACACCGCCGAATTTGCGATGGATCGGAACCTGCGTCGATATGATATTTGATAAAATCGTACGGCCGTCCCGCAGAACAGCTGCCGACGTTTCATCACAACTGGTTTCCAATGACAATGTATACATAACGTCTTCTTTCCTCACTTAATGGATCCACGGATACTGTTCTTTTTTACAATCCATGACAAAAGCGTCTTCCACAGGATCACTGTAGTATCCTTTTCGCACAGTCAGCTCCGTATATCCCAATTTCCGATATAATGCCAACGCCGTCGTATTGGAAATGCGAACTTCCAAATAAATATCGTTGCAACCGTCGGCCCATGCCGCTTCCATCAATACGCGCAGCAACAGTTCTCCGTACCCCTGCCCGCGCGCCGCTGGTGACAAAGCGATATTCGTAATCTGCCCTTCATCGAGAACACGCCATAATCCGGCATAGCCGCAAACTATTCCCGCTTCATTTTCCAGCACGTAGTAAATCGTCTTATCCCCATTATTCAGCAATTCTTTCTCAATAGCTTTTTTTGTCCACGGTACGGAAAACGATGCCTCTTCAACGGCAAAAATTCCGTCTCTGTCATCAAGGCGCGCCGGCCGCACGATCATTGACACGGGGCACCGCCATGCCGCTTTTCCCAAAGGACCTCCGCTTCGCTGCGTCGCTTATAAGACGGCACCAAGGTCATGGCATCATCATAATCGCCGCGTTGCAACCGAAAAGCTCCGGCTAATGCCAGACTGCCGGCCCGCGGAATAACCTGCGTCGGCGGAGCTATGCGAAAAGGAGCCGCTGTCGATCCGATTTGCGCCGCCCCCAATAAAGCACCGTCACCGCAAAAGACGACAGCTTCATCAGCCAACAACTGCAATACCGCTGTCAACGGCGCTATCGTGACAGGATGAACTTCGTTGACCGTACCGTCCCGCCACCGATAAAGGGAATAATAGACATTGCCTTTTTGCGCATCAATAAGGGGACAAATAAGATCGCCGACGCCAACAAAGTTCCAAGCCAGCGCCAGCGACGTTTCAATTCCGACAATAGGAACGTGCCACGCGAAAGCCAAAGCCTTTGCCGTCGCCAGGCCGATGCGCAAACCCGTAAAAGATCCGGGGCCTGCGGAAACGATCACACCGTCAATATCTTCTTTTTTCGCAGCCGCCTTGACCAACATATCGGCAATGTGGGGCATCAATTGTTCCGAATGCGTTAACTTGGCCTGAATCGTAAGTTCAGCCCGCAGCTTCTCTCCTTGAAGCAGCGCCACGCTGGATACGAGACTTGATGTTTCAATTGCTAAAAACATAATGCGCTGACCTCTTTTTCTCTCTTTTGCCAACTATTTCCCTGAAAATGCAGCTTAAAAATGCGCGTCAGATCGTCAAGCTTTTCGATCGTAACGATAACAGCGCCGGCAGGAAGTCGCTCAGGAAATTTTTCGGACCATTCGATGACCGTAACACCGCTGCCGAGATAATCTGCAAATCCCAGTGCTTCAAGTTCCTCTTCCCTTTCCAGGCGATAAAAATCAAAATGCTGCAACGGTACAGGACCATCATAATAGTTGAGGATCGTAAAGGTCGGGCTGACAACAGGCGCGCAGATTCCCATCCCTTGCGCAATACCCTGGACGAAATGCGTCTTGCCGGCTCCCAAATCGCCTTGCAGCGCCACTACATCCCCTTCTTCCAGCAGTTTGCCGAATGCGCTGCCGAAAGCGACCGTCTCCTCTTCACTCTGTGTTTTCCGTTCGTATTTCATCGTTTCTCCTCACTGAAATGATTCCATCCCGATGGCAGCACCTGATATTGCAGAGCCCCGTCCTGCACATAAACTCCCGGTTCACCTGCAATGACAGCGCCGATCATCGTAATCTCGGGATAAACGCGCTGCAGCCGAGCAAAATCGGCAGTTCCTATCGTGAAGATTAATTCATAATCTTCACCGCCGTTAAAAACATACGTCCAAATATCCTTGCCCGTTTCGGCAGACCATGCCCTTAATTCCTCGCTGCAAGGTATCCGATCCTTTTGTAACAGCAATCGCACCTTGCTGGCTTTAGCAATTTCATTCGCCTCGCTGGCCAAACCGTCGCTGATGTCATTGAGACTATGGGCGTGATATTCGACCAGCAGCCTGCCTAACGAGATCTGCGGAACCGGAAATTGGTGGGTTCTCTTTAATCTCTCATAGCCCGCGTGACGGGTCAGGAGAACGTCAAGGCCGGCGCCGGAATCGCCGAGACAATGAGAGACGGCAACAATATCTCCTACTTTGGCGCCGCTTCGGCAAATGGCCTTAGTCTTTTCGATCTCACCGAAGGCGGCAACGGTAATAACCAGTCCTTCCTTGGACATGACCGTATCCCCGCCGAGAATATTCACCTGATAAGTACGGCAAATATCTTTGATCCCCCGATAAAGGGAAATAAGATCTTCCACCTCCATCTGCGGCGAAATAGCCGTAGAAAGGACCAGGTGTGTCGGCACGGCGCCCATAGCGGCAATATCGCTCAAATTGGAAGCAACGGCCTTATAGCCTACATCATACCAGGAAGCCGTCGTACCGATAATAAAATGACTGTTTTCCACCATCGTATCGATAACGGCAACCTGCTCCATACCGTCAGTTGTCTTGTAAACGGCGCCATCATCACCAATACCGATAACAACGGACTCCGGTGCAAAAAGGGTATCGTCCTTGATCGCATCAATAAACCCAAATTCTCCTATTTCCGTTATTTTCATAGCTGTACTCCTTACGCAATGTATGCAAACGTTAGGTATATTTTAAAAGAAAGCGCCCAAAAAGTAAACGCCATAAGACACAATACCTTTTCCGATATCAACATTGCCAATGGTTGTATGCGAACACTTGAGAAAAAGTATCATATAGAAAAAGCAGCTCATACAAAATGCATGAGCTGCCTGTCTTGGTGACCCGGTAGGGATTCGAACCCTAGACCTACTGATTCGTAGTCAGTCACTCTATCCAGCTGAGCTACCGAGTCATGAAGGAGGAATCATAGCTGCAATCGAACTTCCATCCCTCCGCTTTATGGCAGGGGCAGAAGGAGTCGAACCCTCAACCAACGGTTTTGGAGACCGCTACTCTACCAATTGAGCTATACCCCTATGTAAAAGAAAACCCGCAAGGGCTAACTTTTTAACGGTTGCACAAGGCATTGCCAAACAATGCCTTGCACATCCTGC
>NZ_AWXA01000026.1:0-17669 GCF_000478965.1 Megasphaera vaginalis (ex Srinivasan et al. 2021) | reverse complement strand
TTNTTTTTTAATAATTTCGTCTGAATTCTCCCGGCAGACGTCCCGTTATTTTTTGGAAGGCAACGGCAAATTTGCTGCCATTTTCGTAGCCTACCTTATTGGCAATTTCCAAAATGCTGTTTTGCGTGTGGATCAATTGCTTCTTCGCCTGGCCGATGCGGTATTCCTTGATATATTGCGGAATCGTACATCCGTAAACGCCTTTAAAGCATTTTTTCAGTGTCGACGGGGCGATTCCATATTTTCTGGCCAGTTGCTCTACCGTAAAATGCCGCGCCATATGCTGCGTGATTTCCTGCTGAATGGCTTTCACGATATCGACCTGCTGCTTCGGAAATACGGGATTTCTTTTTACAGAAAGCTCATCAATAATGCTGAGAAACAGCAAAATTTCAAATACTTTTAAACGATAATACTGCGCCTTGATCCGTTCCGGCACATGATACAATTCATAGAAAAGGTGCTTAATTTCATCATTTTCCTGCATGATCAATGAAAATTCCGCCCCTTCCTCGCAAAAGCGGGAGCAAAAGAGGCGCAAATCAATCGAATCCTCGCCGAGGCGGGAATCCAAAACAGGCTGCGCCTGCGAAACGGAGACCAACAACGATACTCCATGATAGTGGGCAGCGGGAAAAAAGGCTTCATGGCAATAAGCCGTTCTCCGCCGCCAGCCGAAAGACATATCTCCCGGCCCCATGTACAGATATTCGCCGTTATGAAAGCTGCATTCGATCCGACCTTCTTCACAGTGGTTAATAGCGAACACATCTGCCATCGGCCTTCCTTCACACGAAAAACCCGGCATGTGCACGTCGGCATACATTAAAGAAATACCGGGATGAACAGCGTAATATCGCATTTTCGCCGTACCGGTTTCATCATGGATGGTAAACGTATGATCACGGCCAATGCCATGCAATCCTTTCATTTCCTCAACGTGTTTCATCTCTCCCCCTTTCTTTACTGATTATTGCCAGTAATACCGTTGATGCGCAAAACCACCGTCATTCTTAAATCCATGCCAGAGAAAATCTCCTGCCGTCAATGTCACGGCGATCAAGTGAAGAGGAACCGCCATGCCGGCCAGGCGTTCGACAGAAATTCCCCGCAATGCCGCCCCTTTCTCGTACAAGGGATGCCCTATCTCATAAACGGCGGCAATGCCATCCAGTCGCAGCCCGCCAATGTGACTGAAATCGATATAGTTATCAAATACGGCTATACTTACCCGGGGATTGCGGAAGATATTGGCAAATTTTTTGCCCCCTTCACTGAACAGGTATACAATGCCGTTGTCGTAACCATATTCGATCGTCGTATTTCTGACATCTTCTCCATACGACGTTGCCAGCGCACAAGTATTATGGTGCCGCAAGAAGTCTTCTATCCGTGCCAAAATGATTGACGGCGGCAACACATCAGCCGGCGGCATGGCATCCTGCAACGCTTCGACAACCGACTGTATCGTTTCCAGATCAACGCCGTCGCCGACGGCGCAGGAAAAATCAAATAAATCGAGGTCTTTTTCCTCCCCCTCGGCTCCAACCAATGCCAGCCATTTTCCTTTTTTTGCCGGCACCGCCGCAGCCAAAATTCCGCACTCTTCCGCACTCAAACCGACGGCGACGATCCGACCGTACGGCGTCAGTTCCGGCAAAGCCGCGACGGAAACAACACGGCTCATAGCCAAAATGCAGGCTGCGCGATATGCCAGCCGCTGGCTTCCTTCTTTTTTTCCATAAACAAATAACGTATTTCCCATTATGCATCTCTCCTCTATATTCTCTACACCGGACAGGCGCCATCACGCTCACACAGTCAACGTTTACCGCCGTCGATCTGCGCCGCCGCCAGCTCATAGTACACACCGCGCCGCGCCATCAGCTCCTGATGACTGCCGCTCTCGGCAATAACGCCGTTTTGCAGGACGAGGATCCTGTCGGCATCCTGTACCGTTGCCAGACGATGGGCAATGACCAGGGTCGTACGCTGCTCGGCAACCTTTTTCAGCGATTGTACGATTTGTTTTTCCGTCTCATTATCTAAAGCCGACGTGGCTTCATCCAAAATCAACACAGGCGGATTCTTTAAAAAAATCCGGGCAATAGCCAACCGCTGCTTTTGCCCTCCCGATAACTTGACACCCCGTTCGCCGATAAAACTTTCATAGCCGTCCGGCAATGCCTCAATAAAATCGGCAGCGTGAGCCGCAGCCGCCGCTTCTCGAATTTCAGCAAAGGAAGCGCCGCTTCTGCCAAAGGCAATATTATCGCCGATGGAATCGGAAAACAGAAAAACGTCTTGCGGCACAATGCCGATTGTCCGCCGCAAAAAGGACAATTCATATTGTCTGATATTAACGCCGTCCAAAAGAATCTCTCCCGACTGGAAATCGTAAAAGCGCAGCAGCAAGTTGGCAATACTGCTTTTACCCGCTCCGGTAGCGCCGACAACGGCAACCTTCTCGCCGGGCCGAATGTGCAGGTTGAAATCCGTAAGAACGGGGCGCACGCCGTCATAAGAAAAATTCACATGCCGAAAAACGACATCACCCTTGATCGGTCCGGCACTGATCGCCTTCTCATCGCCATAACACAACGGCGGTGCCGCCAACAGTTCCTGACAACGACGAAAGCCTGCCAAACCGCGCTGATAACGCTCTGTCAGCAACGTAAGCTGCATGATCGGACGAATAAAAAGCATCAGGTAAAGCAAATACGCGACCAGATCGGCGAACGTCAGCGATCCGCCCATGATCAGACAGGCGCCGATGCCGATAATCAGCAGATGAAGGGTATGAGAAAAAAAGGTCACGCTGCTGAGCAAATACGCTTCACAACGTACCGTTTTCGTCTGCGCATCCTGTACGCGACGACTGGCACATGCAAAACGCCGCCGTTCTCTCGCTTCATTGGCAAAAGCCTGTACCAGACGAACAGCGCCAAGACTTTCCGTCGCCAAAGCTCCTAAATTGCCCACTTCTCTTCGCGCTGCGTGGAAAGCGGTCTTCATCTTACCGTTGAGAATAATCGTATCAGCCGTTTTTACCAAAAGCAGGACCATGACAACGAGGCTCATCTGCCAATGAATATATACGAGACAGGCAGCGCCGCCAAGCATGGTAATCGTACAGACCACAAGCAGATTCGGTAACTGAAAGGCCAGCTCCCCGATCTCCGCAATATCGCTGATCAGACGCGACAGCAACTGCCCTACCTTCATATTGTCATAAAAAGAAAACGGCATGCCCTCCAAATGTGCAAAGAGCCTGCATCGCAAGTCATTTTCAATGGCACAGCCCATGGCTCGGCCGTAATAGTGAACGCCGAAAGTAACGGCCAGGCAAAGCAGATAGAGTGAAAACAGAAGAAATGACCGTTCCGCCAGCAAGTATCCGTCCTGCAAGGGCAACACATCTTGCAAAAGCTGTCGGATGAGCATGGGAAAAACAACTTCCAGAGCCGCCGTAACAACAGAACCGAGCATAACGGCAAAAACAATTTTCTTATACGGTCCATAACCGGCGACTAACGCGTGAATCATTCCAACTGCCCGCCTCCTGTGTACAGAAAGGCTGCAACACTGCTTTGCAGCCCCTCCGTCAATTGATAAACAAATAGTCTCCATAAGAACGATAACGCTGCAATACGTCTGCATTATCGCCTTCGCCCTTGCGAACAGCCGTGATCGCCGTCAGACGCCAGGCCGGCTGCAGTTGGTGCAGCTTCTCGATGACGCCCAGTCCTTCTTCGCCGTGAAAAGCGCCTTGAAGATGATAAATGATGGCTTGCGGATGGGCCGTCCCGTACGCCGACAAGGTTTCCGCCATCGTATCATCCTTCAGGCACTGCGCTTGATATAGCAAGGGAATGCGATCTTCTTCCACCTTCATGCCGACTTGCCCTATCCGGTTCATAACGGCAGTAAATTTTGCCGCATACGCTGCCGACCCCTTGCGCCGGACAAGCGGCAAATAGGCGCGCTCTTTTTCCGCCAGCTCCGCCAAGGAGCCGGTTCGCGCGTAAACGGCCGCTATACGCCGCGGAATATTGGCTGCCAACAGCGGCAGCCGATGCACCTTGGCAAATCGAACGATCGCGCTGTAATCCCGATCATAATTCGGCCAAGGGCGCGTTGCCGACAAAAATTCGGCCTCATCCGTCTCTCCATGCAAAAAAGCATCGACAGCAGGCTGCACATCCCGTTCAAACATTTCCATGGAAAGCACCAGTCTGTCGCCGTATTGCGCATACAAGGCCTGCAAAATGTCGTATTCGGCCGCATGGCAGTCCTCGCTGTCATGGAATTCATTGAAGAAGATGACGCGGGAACCACGCGCCGCCGCAGCCGGCGCTGCCGCCGTCGTCAAACGGCCAGATGCGGCTTCCAGGAAAAACGGGGGCGCAACAGTTGGAAAAGTAACGTCATGAGCTGCAACTGTTGTCAAAAAAAACGACAACACTGCCGCCATAACCGCCGCTTTCCACCCGGCACCCTGCATCCTTACCAGCGCCATTCCGCACCAATACGCCAGAAGCGGCCGTCAACGTATAAGTCATCCACCTTTTTATTGAGAATATTCTCCACGCCGCCATAAACGGAAAGATCCTTCGTCACGTGCTTGTCAAACGAAAAATTCAGTGTATTATACGTGTAATCCTGGTCATTCAGCCGGTACTTGTCGGAGAATTGATCCCAAAGAATCGCGCTGAATCCTTTATCCGCGTTATGGTCATCGTAAATAAGCTGCAGCGTCGTCGTATTCTTCGCCCGGTTATTCAGCCGCTGATGCGACCGCTGATTCACTGCATCCAGATAATTGTGCGTCAGCTTAACGGTCCAGCGATTATTCAAACGCTTGCCAACTTCCGCTTCCACACCGTTTATCCCGGCCTCGTTTACGTTGATATAGTGATAATCGGAATCGGTCCCGGCAATCTTATCCGTCGTAATCAAGTTGCTGACATCATTGTTAAAATACGTCACCTTGCCGAACCAGGCGCCCTTTTCCATTTCGACGCCGAAGTCGTAGCTGCGGGATTTTTCCGGTTTCAAATCAGGATTGCCATAAATATTGACAGACATGGGGCCCATCGATCGATGCATACGCATATACATTTCGCTGATAGACGGCGCTTTGTAGCCACGACCGTAATTGGCTTTAAATCGCCAATAAGGATTGATCGCATACGTCAGTCCTAAACGGGGTGTCGTTTCCGAGCCGAAGCGGCTGTTATGCTCATAGCGCAGAGACGGCACCAAATAAAGCTTGTCGTTGATCTGCCATTGATCCTGTATAAAAGCGGCGTAAGAATTAACACCATGTGTTTCCGCCCGTTTGTTGACGCCTGTCGGCGAATCGCTAAGACGTGTGCCCTTATACTCCAGCGTTCGGTATTCACCGCCAAAGGTCAGGTTATGGTTCTCACCGATGTACAGCGTATCCTGCGCTTCCGTGACCCACGTGCTGTATTTGGCGTAATCCGTATCTTCTTTCGCATACTGGGCGCCATAGTCATAATCAATAAAAGGAAACCCTATTTTAGGAATCAACATAGGCGGCACGTTGACCCGTACTTTTTCCTTCGGCAGCACACGATCGTTATACAGATGGGAATCCTTTTTCAATTCGTTATAATAGGAACGGAACGTATAGGCATTTCGTTTCGTTTTTCCTGTATATTCTACGCTGAAGCCATATTGGTCGTTGTGATACCATTCCCGTTTATTTTTATTCGTCAAGACCCAATCTTTCGGCGCTTTCGGAAACGGTCCCATTTGCATCAAATACCCGTCGCCAACATAAATATGGGATTTCGTATCCGCAAAATCGGAACGCGCATCTTCATTCATAAGATCGACATCAAACCGCAGCTTATTCTTGTTCGCGTTTTCAAAATCATACTGCGAAACCAAATGGAACATACGGCGTGTGCCATAAGAGCCGGTATTCCCGTCCGTCACGGAAGACACCTGGTGCGTCATCGGATTCAACGATTCACTGTGCGTATAGCGATTATGCCTTCGTTCTTGTTCGATACGGCCGTCAAAGCTTGTCGTCCAACGTCCGTGCTTGCCGAAATTGAAATTAAAAGCGCCGGCAGTCAACGAAGAACCGGTCACCATACCGACATTACCGCCGGCCTTTTCAGGCACCTTCGTGATCACGTTGATGACGCCGCCCATGGCGTCTGACCCGTAAAGCGAGCTGGAAGGGCCGCGAACGATTTCAACGCGTTCAATATCATCAACATTTAGCCGCTGCAAGTTGTATACATTTGTCGTCACATTTGTATCTTCGGCGGCATACCGTTTGCCGTCGACGAGAATCAGCACGTGATTGGTGCTCATACCGCGAATCTGTACGGCATTTCCGGTCATGGTTGCCTTCGATAAATTCAAGTTATTCGCCAAAGCCAACGCCGTCAGGAGATCGTCAGCCCCCATTCGCCGCATATCATCGGCAGTGATCACTTCTACGGCCTGCGGCTCCGTCCGAATTTCCTCCGCCGTTTTAGATGCCGTAACGATGATATCCCTGCTCTTCATCGTCTTGTCCGCCGTCTCTTCCGCCAGGGCGCCGTGGCAAACCCCGCCTGTACATAAGGCGGAAATAATAACGGCACGCAGTATATATTCTTTTCTCACCAAATCATCTCCTTTTGTCATTATTCTTACCAAGTCATACATTCTTTATGCTGACGCAACGGTCCGATGCATGCCTGTCTTCGGTGAAGATGCCATGAGCACGTCTCTTCTCTAGGTCATGCCGCACTCCGTCTTATACGGCACACAAACAAGCTGCGTCACATCGCCCTCGCCTACCTTCAATACTGTGGCTTTAACCTGGTACAGCGCTTCTAAAACAGGCTGTACAAACACCTCTTCCACAGAACCGTCCGCCATGACGGCGCCGTCTTTCACCGCAATCAGCCGCTGACTGTACCGGGCGGCATAGTTTAAATCGTGCATTACCATGATCACCGTAATCCGCAAAGTCTGGTGAAGCTGCCGGATCAGTTCCATCAGGTCCAACTGATAATGAATATCCAAATATGTCGTCGGTTCGTCGAGCAGCAAAATCTGCGGTTCCTGGGCCAGCGCCATTGCCAACCAGGCCCGTTGCCGTTCGCCGCCGGAAAGCGCTGCAAGCGGACGGTCGGCCATCGTTTGCAACCCCGTTGCCGCCAACGCATTGTCAATAGCCTCCCGATCTGTCTCCTGCAATTGGGAAAACGCCGACTGGTACGGTATCCTGCCGCAAGCAGCCAAATCACGGACCGTCATATCGCCGGGAGCCTGCGCCGACTGCGGCAAAACGGAAAGCCGTTTGGCCGTTTCCGCCGACGGCCATGAACGAATATCGTCGCCGTTTAAATAAACGGTGCCGCAACGAGGTTTCAGCAAGCGTCCCAAAGCCTTGAGCAAAGTTGACTTGCCGGAGCCGTTCGGCCCAATAATAGATACGATCGCCGGCTCCATAAACGACAAATTAATATGTTCCGCAACGGCACGATCGCCGTACCCCAGCGCAACATCGCACATTTCCAAAGTATCACTCATGTTCTCATTCTCCGCTTCAACAGATAAAGGAAAAAAGGAGCTCCCAAAAAGGAAAGGAAAATTCCCACAGGCACCTCGACGGGACTGAAAGCCGTCCGGGCAACGATATCCGCACCGATAACCAGAACGGCACCGAAAACAGCTGAAGCCGGCAAAAGAAATTCAAAGTCGGATCCCACGAGCAGACGCATAATATGTGGAACGACCAGCCCGACAAATCCCAGCAGGCCGGCTACGCTGACTGCAGATGCCGCCAGCAGCGCGGCGATGGCGACGAGAAAAAAACGTGTCCGTTCCACGTGTAAGCCCAGAGAAGCGGCCACATCATCACCCAGTTGCAAGGCGTTGAGCTTACGGTAGCTCCACAACGCCACGACAATGCCGAAAGCGCTATATGGCAGGATCATGAAAACATGCTGCCAACTCGCACCGGCAAAACCGCCGGCCATCCAATTGACGGTGCCTTGAATTTTATCGGAAAAAAACACTGACAGCGCCGCCGTGCCGCCGCCGAAAAAGGCGGCAATAGCGACACCGGCCAAAATGAGCCGCAACGGGTTGATGCCGCGTTCCCAAGCCAGGAGAAAAACGGCGGCAGCGGCCGCCAGCGCCCCCAGGAAGGCGGCGAAAGGAACCAGATACGTCATTTCAGGTACGACCAGCATCAGCGCCATCGCCGCCAATCCGGCGCCGGCCGTAACGCCGATAATGCCGGGATCAGCCAGCGGATTACGCAATATTCCCTGTAGTATGCATCCTGCCAGCGCCAGATTTGTCCCCGTCAGCGCCGCACAAAAAACGCGCGGCAGACGGAGATAATAAATAATGCGATAATTTTCACCTTGCCCGCTGCCGGTCAAAACCTGCCATATTTCCGTCATTGTCATCGAAACGGCGCCGGCGGCAATACCGATAAAAAGGAGAACAACCAGTATCATCGGTCCGGCTGCCAAGACGGCATACCGTAAGGCCAGCCGTTTATCCGTTGTTTCGTTACGCAGCATCATTGCGCCGCACCGTTTCCATACAAATCGTTATACAATACGTCAAAGGCTTCGGCAATGCGCGTCCCGGGATTCACGGCAAACAGCTCTCCCGGCAAATAATAAATTTTTCCTTGCTGCACGGCACTGACTCCTTGCCAAAGTGAACTTCCGGCCATTTCCTCTTGGAAATTTTCAATGATTGCCGGACGTTTTACCATACTGATAAACAGGATAACTTCCGGATCACGCTTTGCAATATATTCCATACTCAAAGGCACAAAACCACTTTCCATTTCCGCCGCTCCGTCAGCAATATTGACGCCGCCAAGTTGTTTCAGCAAATCACCGCTGAAAGACTTGCTCGTCGCCATACTGAAGCTGCCCGGTGCGCCGAAGATAATTAACGTTCGCGGACCTTCTTTCCCTTCTGTACGGGAAAAAATCTGCCGGTGTACCTCTTCAATACGCGCGGCTTCCGCTGCCGCCTTTTTCTCCTGTCCCGTCAGCTCGCCGTAAAAGCGCAGCGTTTCCAATACATCATCATAAGAATCAAGCGCATTGATATACAACGGAATCCCCGCTTTTTCCAACGTAGCCCGCAAATTGTTATGGAATGGGACATTGACCCCGATAACCAGATCGGGATTTAATGACAAAATCGTTTCAACGTTTGGATTATGAATGATACCGACTTCCGTAACGTCCTTCGTCTTTTCCTGCAACGTCGGCGAGACGGACTCCGACGACGGCTTACCGACAGCCGTACCTCCTGCCGCATAATACATGTCCATGTTGGACACATTCAGAAAAACGACGCGTTGCGGATGTACCGGAATGTTTACGACCGTTCCCGTACTGTCCGTAACCTGCCGCACCGCCCTATTACCGCCGCTACTTCCGTACAGTCCCAGCCAGCCGATCAACACCACAAGGCAGCAAGCCACTGTAATCCCCAACATACGTATTGGCTTTCCCAAAAAATCGCCTCCTCCTTGGATAATGATATTTATTATCGTTCAAATGAGATTGTACTTTTTTTCTCTATTGTTGTCAAATAAAATTAATATAACACCAATATTTTCGCCATCAACAGCTCGCCGCTATTATTTTCATCTTCGATAGCAACAGGCCGTCATGCCTCGTATCACAAATGCAGAACACCGCTGATAATTGTACCGACTGTCGATTACATGGAAAGGATCGCGACTCGCCGCCTGCACCGCCCTATTTCGTACTGTACACCCGACAATAGAGGACGGCCATCGCTTTGGCTATGCGCGATCCGGGATTGACGGCAAAGAGATCGCCGGGCAGAAAACGAACTCGGCCGTTGCGGACGGCGCTGAGACGCTGCCAGATATTTCCTGCCGTCATATCCTTGCGGAACGAATCCACTACGGCCGGATCATGCACCATGTTGATGAAGAGGATGACCTCCGGATCGGCTGCGGCAATATAGGCTTCGTCCAAGGGAACCAGCGGCGCCTCCGTTTGGATGGCGTCGGCAATGTTACCACCGCCGATTTCGTTAAGCAAGGCGCCGCTGAAGGATCTTCCCGTAGCCATCTGTAAGGCCTCGCGCGTGCCGAAAAGGATCAAGGTCCGCGGCGCTTTTTTACCGATCGCTTTATCGTGAACGACGGCATACTCTTTGGCGATCGTCTTCTCCAAGGCCGCCGCCGTATCTTCCTGTCCCGTCAGGCGGCCGAAAAAACGCAGCGTCTGCAAGACGTCATCATACGTATGCAGGCGGTTGATATAGAGCGGTATTCCTTCTTCCGCCAAACTGTTGCGCAAGCTGCGGTGGAAGGGAACATCGTCACCGATAACCAGATCGGGTTGCATAGCGGCGATCTCTTCCACACTCGGCTGATAAACGGAACCGACAGCAGGAATATCCTCTACCTTTTCCGCCAGCTCCGGCATCAAAGAAGAGGTCAGCGGCCTGCCGACAACAGTTCCGCCGGCGCCGTAATACAGATCCAGATTGGACGCGTTCAAAATGACGACGCGCTGCGGATGGGCGGGCAGCAGCACGACGGCGCCCGTACTGTCCGTCAGCCGCTGCATGATTCCTGACCGGCCAGTAGTCTTTCCCCAGGAAACCCAGGCTACGGCGCAAACAAAAGCAGCAGCCAGTATAATAGTGAAAAAGCGAACATACCTGTACGACATAGTCCCCTCCGGATCAAGCTCAGCTGTACCGCGACATCTCCCGATTCGTAAAAAAACTGCTGCAAGACCCGCCTGCAGCAGTATGCACCTTAATTTTATCATTTTTTTTTACGCCGTGCCACTTCTCCGCGCAAAAGAGCGTCCCCGTTTTCGCAGCCCCAAGCGCAATGACGGCAACGTCCCCCGGCCCCGTAAGGCCTGCGATCACAAAACGGTTCCGCCGCTGCCGCAGTCAGGCGGCCAGAATACGGCTGAACGTGTTTTCCGCGAACAGCCGGGCCCCGCTCAAGTCCATATCATGAGGCGTCTCCGTAATCATATCCATAAAATGTTCTTTTGATTGCACTATAGTAATATAGGTTCCGTCTACACGGCTGCCCGGCGGCAGAATCTCAATGGCATTATGCAGGCTCTTGGACGCTTCATCGGAAAACGGATCTTCCGCCATGGTGGCAAATACGGCGATGTGCTTGTTGTGAAGCTTTCCCAGTACTTGCTGAGAACCTTCGTCAGCTACGCCGTCATGTACCCAGCAGCCGAAAAACACGCAGTCATAGGAGTCAATATCATCAGGAATATGCTCGACGGAAACGCAAGGCGTCCCTTGCGGCAAACCGCTGGCTACAGCTTCGGCAACAGCTTTCGTCCGTCCCGTGAATGAGGAATACAAAACAATCGACTTCATAACGATCTCTCCTTTCAGCAGATTCTTCGTTTATATTGATAATTTATTTCATCTATTCTTTCCGATTAAATAGTACCATTACAGTCTTCTTTCGTCAATTGTAATTACAACAAAAAAAGAGAGAAGAAAAAATTTCTTCTCTCTTGTATCTTTCCATCAACGTCAGGCTCCGGCAAGCGCTTTTCGAAAGTCCGGATGAGCAATGGCAAGCAACGCTTCCCGCCGCTGTTGCAGACTTTTCCCTTTTAACTGCGCAATGCCGTATTCCGTGACCACATAATCGACGTCGTTGCGTGACGTCGTCACGGCTGCGGCCGTCAAGGCGGCGGTCAGGCATTGCGACTCGCCGCAGGCGTGAGTCAGAATCACGCTGTCGCCGGAATGTACTTTTCGGACGGCTTCGGCAGGCGTTACGATCTTTTCGGCATAAACTTCTTTCCAACTCATTACGCGCACTTTCTTTGCTGTGAAATGCTTTCTCCTTCTTTATCTCGTTCCTTCCAGAAAAACCTGTTTGACCTTCTCACGGACAGCGCCGTCGGCCGCCAGCTTAAACAAAATCCGCCCGATAATATCGGCGCCGCTGACGATAACGGGTTCTACGTCTTTGCGCTGCACCATTTCGGCGATCTCCCGCGTATGGCCCGGATAGTACGTATCCCCCATAGCCAGGTGAAGATGAACTGCCGGACACTGATAGCTGACATTGCCGATATCGGAACTGCCGCCGCAGACCGGTTCCGTAAACGGTATGTCCAGATCCCGTAGGACGCTGCGCGATATTTCCGTCAGCGGTTCGTTCCAAAGAAGGTCGTCAAAAGCGCAGCCGACTTCTTCGACGTCATAGGTCGTCTCCGTCGCCAAAGCCGCCCCTCTGACGCAGTTCATGACCCGTTTGATCAGTTGATTTAAATAAGGCCGTTCACTATGGCGGATACAACATTCTATCTCGGCAAGGTCAGGCACGACGTTTGAAGCCGAACCGCCGTTGCGGATACACGACGCCAACCGCGTTTCGGGCCGCACGTGCTGCCGCAGCATATCCATGGCATGCAAAGCCAACATGGCCCCGTTCAAGGCGTTGCGCCCTTGCCACGGCACGGCCGCGGCATGCGCCGTCTGACCGTGAAAGCGAATGAGAAAATCATTCAACGCCAAAAAACGGCAGTTAGGATTCGTCTCATTTGCCGACACATGCACCATGACAGCCACATCGTAAGCCTTAAATACATCGGCGCGGCACATGATAACTTTGCCGCCGTGCAGTTCCTCGTCAGGCGTGCCGATAAGATCGACATCGAAGGGCAGCCCCTCCGCTTGCCCCAAGCGCCGCAGCGCTGCCGCAGCCAAAAAGCTGATCGCACCGTTAGCCGCATGACCGCAGCCGTGGCCGATATCGGGAAGGGCATCGTACTCAGCCAGTACGGCGGCCCTGAAAAGCGGCCGCTCGGCACGCCAGGCGGCGGCACGAAAGGCAGTCGGCTGCTGCGTAAACCGTTCCTCCGTCGCCATGCCCAAAGCACGGCATTCCCGAACGAAAGCGGCGCAGGCATGATATTCCGCTCCCGACAGCTCGGGATCGCCGGCAATTTGATAATTCAAGGCAAAGGCCTTGCCGCAATATTCCTGCAACGCCTCTTGCCATCGTTTTTCCCCATCCATTCATAAAGCCCCCTTCAGCAAACGGATCTTTTATACGATCATCATATAAAGCGGAATGACAACCATTCCCAACATAATGGAAATAAAGCTGACCTCCGTCGAATACGCCACATCGGCGCCGACAACCTTGGCCACGACGGTCATCTGCGTCATTGCCGGCATCGCCGCCTGCATGACGAAGACCTTGGCCGACATGGGACTGACGCCGATCCACGGCAGCAGGACCAGCACACAAAGCGGGCAAACAAGGAACCTGCCGGCTAAAACGCCGATAATATCCTTCCCCCAGTGAACTTCGGCCAACGAAAGAAACGACATTTCCATGCCGATAACCATAAGCGACATTGGCGTCGCCAAATTGCCGACATAAAGAAACGACGTGAGCAGAAATTCCGGCAAATGCAGATCGGCAAGTACCAGCGCCAGCCCTGCCAGAAAAGCAAGCAGCGGCGGCGACAGAATCTTCTTCAGCGTCATTACCGAAAAAAGGGGCATTTTGCCGCCTGCACCGAGACCGTCACCGACAATGTGGTACATGCCGACAGTCCAGAACAGCGTCGTATTGACCATGTAATACAACATGACGGACGGTACGCTGCCGCTGCCGAAAAGCGCCAGATTAACGGGCAGTCCGATAAAAATCGTATTGGCAATGAAAAAACACGTAATGAAGATGCCTTGCCGTTTTCTTCGTATCTTCAGTCCTTTTGCCGCCAAGCGGCCGAGACCGTAAGCCAAAAGCATAGACGCCAACGGCAGGGCCAGATCCGGCGCCAGTTGCAGCAGCGACGTCTGCGTAAAATCCTTCTCCATTTGGCAGAGCATATACAACGGCAGCGCCACCTTCATGACGATCTTCGTCCAAAGAGCGCTCGTCGCCGCCGTCACCCAGCCCTTTCTGGCCATACCGAAGCCGACGGCCATGATAAACAGTATTTCAAAAATTCCCTGCAGTCCCTGCACTGCGCCATCCAACATGATTCCGGCCCTTCCGTTACGTAGTGCCGGCGTACAACGTCGGTTTCCTGTCGGCAAAGACGTCGATTTTTCGACGCACGTCATCAACAACGGTCAAATCGAATGCCGCCGTCAGTACGGCCTCTTCCGCGCCGCCTTGCGACAGGACGGCGCCCCAGGGATCGATGAGCTGCGAGTGGCCGCCGGCCAGCATCGGCCCCGACTGACCGCAGCCGTTGCAGGAAGCGACAAAAAACTGGTTTTCCACGGCCCGCGCCCGATTGAGGAGCTGCCAATGATCGGCTCGGCTCAACGGCCAGGCCGCAGGCACGAAGAGCACCTTCGCCCCGGCAAGTGCCGTCAGCCGCACCCATTCGCAAAAACGGAGATCGTAACAAATGACAGACGCCATCGTCACGCCGTCAAGAGAAAAGACGTTCAACGCCTCGCCGGCCGTAAAAACGACATCTTCTCTCCCCGGTGAAAAAAGATGCACCTTATCGTACTCGCCGACAAGTTTGCCTTCACGGTCAACGATAAAAGTCGTGTTGTAAAGCTTCTCCCCGCGGCGGTTGGCTACGGAACCGCCGACGATATTCATGCCGTACCGTTTGGCGGCGCGGGAAAGAAAAGCCTTCGTCTCCGCGCCGTCATGATCGGCGATTTCCCGGACGTCATCGGAATAAAAAGCCGTATTCCAAAGCTCCGGCAAAACGGCAATATCACTGCCGGCTGCGGCGGCTTTTTCCAAAAATCGGGACGCCTTGTCGTAATTGGCCTGCGTTTCACCGAAAGCCAAGTGCATTTGCAGCGACGAAATCTTCATGTTCATGCCCCCTTTATAGTCTACCTGTATTATAGAGGAGTCCTGCAGCAGATGCAACGAAACGCCTCCCCTTCTGCGCCGTCCGACTACCAGACCGACGACTGTTTCATACGTTATTTTCTGAAATTTACTCTATAAAACCGTAGTACTGCAGCCATATTTCTGCTATGCTTATAAAGGAAATGTACATCACGATAAATCAGGTGAACGCACTATGGCAACACTAAGTATCATTGCAGCCGGTATCTGCTGGGGTATTATCGGCCTCTTTTCCCGTACCCTTGCGGGCTTCGGCTTGTCACCGTTGCAGCTGGCCCTGGGAAGGTCGCTGGTCACGGCCCTCATCCTGGTTGCCGTCGCCGTCATACGCGATCCCCGCTCGCTGCACATCAGAAAAAAAGATTGTTGGATGTTTCTCGGCACCGGTATTGGCAGTCTCGTCTTTTTCAACGTCTGCTATTTTACGGCTATTCAGCTGACAACGCTTTCCGTAGCCGCCATTCTCCTGTATACGGCGCCCAGCATCGTCATGATCTTCTCAGTCGTTCTCTTCAAAGAACGTTTCACGAGTCTCAAAGCCCTCTGCCTGCTCCTATCCTTTTCCGGCTGCGTTCTGGTCAGCGGCCTGGGCGCAGGCTCCGTTTCTACAGCCGGTATCCTGGCCGGTCTCGGCGCCGGCCTCGGCTACGCGTTGTACTCCGTCTTCGGCCACTATGCTTTGGAAAAATACCGGCCCCTGACCGTCACCAGCTGGACCTTCATCGTCGCTTCACTGGCGCTGCTTCCGTTCAGCGGGATTACCCAAATCGGCCGGCTCGCCATGGAAAACACGGCGGTCATTTCCTTCCTCTTGCTGCTAGGTCTCCTCTCAACGGCGCTCCCTTATTCTCTCTACACCTTCGGGTTGCGAAGAATGGAAGCCGGACGGGCTTCGGTGCTGGCCTCGGTAGAACCGCTGACCTCGACGCTCACGGGATTTGCCGTATTCCATGAAGACCTGACGCTCAGCGGCGTGCTGGGCATCATCTGCATTCTGACGGCCGTCGTCCTCTTGGAAAAAAAGCGGCATGACGAATACGGCCAAACCGACGGCCAACAGAGACAATCGGCCCGGCGGCGAAAGCGAACAGAAAAAAAATACGTAACGAAGGAGTTCTTTTCCATGACAAAACAAAAAAAGACGAATGTCATGCGCCTTCTGGACAAAGAAAAAATACCGTACACGACAAAGGCATATGCATTCGACGAAAATGACCTCTCCGGCATCCATGCCGCGGCAGCCCTCGGCTTAGCGCCGGAACGCGTCTTTAAAACCCTCGTGGCGCAAGGCAACAAAACGGGACCTGTCGTTTTTTGTATTCCCTGCCACCAGGAACTGGATTTGAAAAAAGCGGCGTCCTGCAGCGGCAATAAAAGCGTCGCCTTGATACACGTAAAGGATCTGCTCGGCCTTACGGGCTATATCCGCGGCGGCTGTTCGCCGCTGGGCATGAAAAAAAAATTTCCCACGTACCTCGACCGCACGGCGGCGACCCTGGAAACGATCAGCATCAGCGCCGGTCAGCGGGGCCGGCAGATTCTCCTCGCTCCGACAGCGCTGACGGCGCTCAGCGGCGCGACCTTCGCCGATTTGACGATGGATGATATTATCTTAACAGACGGGAGGGTTCGCTCATGACGGCAACACGCGAAGAATGGCTGCAAGGACTTCTGACCTGCAGTTCCTGCCCCTTACGCCGCGAAGGAAACCGCGGTCCGACGCAAAATTCCGGTCCCGATACGGCGCCGCTCATGTTCGTCGGCGAAGGCCCCGGCAGTGTGGAAGATGAATACGGCGTTCCCCTCGTCGGGCCGTCGGGACAGCTGCTGGACAAAGCGCTCTGGAGCGTCGGCCTCACGCGCGACAAAGTCTACGTGACAAATATCGTCAAATGCCGCCCGCGCAACAACCGGACGCCTACGCTGGACGAAGGAAAATTCTGCGCCAACCTTCACCTCACACAGGAAATCGCCATCGTCAGGCCTGCCGTTATCGTCTGCCTGGGCAAAGTCGCCTTCCAATACTTTTGCGGTCAAGCCGCCAGCATTATGCGCAACCGCGGCAAATGGCTAGACTATGACGGCATCCCCGTCATGCCGACATACCACCCGGCCTTTCTCCTGCGGCAGCAGGGCCACGATCTCGTCGAAGCGAAATGGCAAGTTTACTATGACTTAAAAAACGCCGTTGAAAAGGCAAAAGAAGCGCAACCTGATTACGCCTATCAAAGCCCGGCAAAAACAGATCTGCTCGCGCAATACGCCGCCTTGCGGCAAAACCGTCACTTGTAACCCCATTTTTTCGAAGCTGACGCCTTGCCACACTTTACAACTACTGCCTTCATCTGCTATACTAGACAAGAATTCGCATGCGGGTGTAATTCAGTGGTAGAATACGAGCTTCCCAAGCTTGGTACGAGGGTTCGATCCCCTTCATCCGCTCCAGTAGATAAAAATTGGGCTTATAGCACTTTGCTATAAGCCCAATTTTTTCTTTTCTGCACCTTATTTGCACCTTGTATGATTTGAAATGTTATTTTCTAGTCATATAAATCGTATATTTATAAATTTGGATATTACTGAATAAAATTGTTTGAAAGCATTTTTTGTTAGGACACTCTTTATCTTATTATCGAAAATAATCGCTTTTAAGGGGGAGAAAAAGTTTGTTCTAGGTGAATTATTGATAAGGTATAATAAGTTTCGCAAATTCAATTTCATAAAAAATAAACATAGTCTATTGCCGTCGGTAAAATTAAGTTACCACACAAAA
>NZ_AWXA01000025.1:0-81599 GCF_000478965.1 Megasphaera vaginalis (ex Srinivasan et al. 2021) | reverse complement strand
ACCAGTTCGAGGCCCACACACAGACTGGCAGCTAAGTTCCTTTATCGCAATTCTTTACACTACCAGTATACGCCTTTTGATAGGGTCATTCTATGTCCTGTTTAATCAGACAGCGCCGACCGATGAATCGATGCAAAGGACTGTAACGCCTTTCCGTGTAAGCGAAAGGTATGTTTCCAGCTGTAGTGCATATCAAACGCAATGGTTTCCCAGCGGTCACAGTTGATGTACCGCGCGTACAACACGGCTTGCTGATGTTCATCAGGAAGTGCCCGGATCATCGTCTTGGCTTCTTCCCGCATATCAATCAGTACATCCCACTCCGCATTGACTTTGTCGAAATATTTCTCTAGGCGGATATAGCTGTCCGCCAGGTCTGCGTGTCTGGACCCGGACACCTTTTCTGCCAGACTGGCCGCTTTCAGGGATACAATATCCGCTTTGACGGCAGCCAGCTCCTTTTCCACCTGCTTAACAATCTGGTTCTGCCGCCGGATGCGGCTCAGGTACTCTTTAGCCGTCATTATTTCTCCCCTTTCTGTAGAAATTCCACCCGAATCCGATAGCCGCACACTTCGGCCAGTATCAATATGGCTTTCTTGAAAAGCAGTTTTTTCGTCCGTTCCGTCTTGCAGATTCTGCCGATGGCAAGCTCTGCCGTCGGGTCCTTGTATGCTTTTGCCAATCGAATCACTCCTCATCTGATTCCCCCCCCCGTAGTGGGATCCCGCAGGCAGGAATTATACGCAATCAGCCTGCTGATATACCACTGCGCCTTGCGCAAGTCCTCTACGCCATTTTTTCGCTTCCAGCGCCACAAATACTTTATGGCATTTGCCGTGCATACGGCGTCCATGCCGGTAAGGTCCGTCGTGGCCGCTGCCAGTGCATCGATACACTCAACGCCGCCCTGGCAGTAATGACCGGGATGATTTACGTTATCCGTCATTGTGATTACCTCCTCTCACTGCTTCAATTCTTACTTTCAAACTATTCAACACAAAGGCCTGGGCTGCGTCCTTTTTCGTCAGCGCCTCGGCTAAATCCTCGTCCCGTGTACCCTCACATATGAGATGGTGCACGATTACCGGGTATTCCTGTCCCTGCCGGTGCAGGCGCTTATTCGCCTGCTGGTATAGCTCCAGGGACCAGTTCACCCCAAACCAGATAACATGATGGCCACCTTGTTGCAGATTCAGCCCGTAGCCTGTTGACGCGGGATGCGCTAACAGCAAATCCACATCGCCATTGTTCCAGGCCAGTTCGTCGTCGGCGTTTTTGTACACCCGGTATCGCAGTTTCGTCTTTGCCAACGCCCCCATCAGGCGCCCCCGGTCATGTTGGAAATTGTAGAAGACTAAGGCATGCTGCCCGTTCAGTTTTGTTTTTACTGCGCTCAAAATTGAGCCGAGCGCGCTAAAATCTTTCATAATTTCATCCATGCCACCGGTAAATTCGATGTTAATTTTCATCATGATTTTCCTCCTCTTTGCAGTTCAATAACATCTGATTATAATAAGATTCTTTCAGTTCAAATCCCATGGCCCGGCGGCTCATCTGCAGGGCTACGACTGGGACGCTGCCGATACCGGCGAACGGGTCCAGTACGATGTCATCGGGATTGGTCCATAGTTCTATGCACCGGGCAATCAGGTCAAGCTGAAGCGGGCAGATGTGCCGCTCGTCTTTTTCATCCCGTGCCGCTGCCCGGTTGAGCGTGTTGCTCTGCCGGATGTCCAGCCAGACCGGTGATGCGTACCGGCGCCACACTTGATGACTGTATATCGGTACTGTGTTGTACTTCTTCTTTGCTTCGACGAGTTCCGGGTCCGGCTGTGGCCGTAGCGTCTTCACGCCCTCTGGCTCATTGTCACCGTAGAATCGTTTCAGCCCGTCGTCATGAGAGACCGGCTCTGGGTTATCCCCCGGCTTGCGGAAAGTCACTATATAATCCGGCAAGCCCATCCTGCACATGGCCGAATCTTTGCATAGTTGCTTATGCATCAGCCCCAGGGCCTTTGTCCGTGTAGCCTCTACCAGCGGGTCCTTCCAAATAACGACGCGGCTATGGTAGATGAAGCCCGCTTTTTCAAATGCCCGAACAATTTCTCCCGGGAAGTCCTTCAAGCCGATGACGCCGTCGCGGCTTAACATTTTCGGGATGTCCATGCAGTGTACCGATACCAGTCGCCCCGGCATGATGACGCGGTACAGCCCGTGGATTAGAAAGCCAAAATGCGCGTAAAACTGGGTATCACTGTCGCTGTTTCCCATGTCCCGGTCGCTGTTGCTGTACGTGTACAGCGACGAAAAAGGCGGTGAAAAAATACTGTAGTGGATGCTGCTCTCCGGCAGCCCGTGCAGCATCTCTACGGAGTCACCGTTATATAGTGATACCTTATCCGATACGTACTGGTTTATTACTTGTGTCATCTTCCAGTTCCTCCTCTGGTTTTGGCATGTACAGTACCGGGATTCCCCGGGCTTGGGCGAACGCGTATTCCGCCATGACGCCCCGGGATTCTGCCCAGTTCTCGCCCAGGATTATTAAGGCGTCGCATCGTGACAGCAGCGTCAGGCAGTCGTCTATCCCATCTTCGTAAGTCAGATCATGATAGGACGCCCCGAATGCCAGCACTGGTGAGATATACGTGTACTTGTTCTCAATCTCGATATCCGGCAGTTGTTTCCTGAGCCTGTATGGGATCCGGTACTCCCGGCTGTTCAGGTCCTGCAGGATCTTAGCGGCCCGGGCCTCGACTTCTTTCTTTCCGCCATATGGCATGGCTACGTAAATCAGTTTCATCGTTATATTGCCTCCATTTCTGCCCAGGCAGGTAATTGCATGGGCGTTGCCGGTTTGTAGACGCTCATGATGCGCGCCGTCCGGGATAAGTTTTCTTTGACGGATTCGCGGGTTAATTCTGCCATTTTCCGCCTCATGTTGATGGCATCCGCTTCTTTGCGTTCAATATTTTCCTTAACCGTGCCTTCTTTGGCGCTGATGATGATGTAGACATTGACGGGCTGAGTCTGGCCAAAGCGCCAGCAACGGCGAACAGCTTGATAGTATTGTTCGTAGCTGTCACTCAATCCAACAAATATCATGTTGTGGCAGTTCTGCCAGTTCATCCCGAATCCGGCGATCTTAGGTTTCGTGACTAGGCATTTCAGGACGCCGACAGAAAAGCCCAGCATCGTACTCGACTTATAGCTGCTTTTGTCGGATCCGAGGACCTGCCGCGATAAGTTGCAGAGCTCATGGAGCTTTTCCGATTCTGCATTGAGGTCACACCATACCAGCCATTGGTCCTGGCTGTTGTTGACTAGGTCCGCAGCAGCTTGGCATCGTGCGTCCAGTGATTCCTTCCGCGCATTGCGCCGTTGTGTCAGCGTCAGCCTTTCTGTTGTCGGCGTATCGCCGTCAACAATGATTTCATGCATCCGGAGCTCCGGCAGTGTGTAGCCCTCGTCTTTATAGTCCAGACTGACCGGGTTATCGAGGACGACGGCCCACCCTGCCATCCAGCGCCAGAATGCCTTTTCTGCGTGGCCCTTGAGCCGCCATTTCGACGTTTCTCCGCCGTCGTGGACGAAGAACATGCTGAGCATCTCCGTCCTTGTCATGATGCCCAGGAATTCGCTATGGTTGCCGAGCTCCATATAGTCATTAGGCGCCGGTGTCGCCGTGCAGGCCAGCCGGTACGGTGTCCTGAAGAAAGCGTTGATCAGCATCGTCCGGACCTTGCCGGTAAAGGACTTCAGGATTGATGATTCGTCCAGGACGACACCGGCAAGTACGGCCGTGTCGAATCGGTCCAGCTTGTCGTAGTTCGTGATGTTGACTCCATTTACAACCTCCCCCGGATGCTCAACGACGGCGGCGTCAATACCGAACCGCCTGCCCTCTGCTGCGGTTTGCGCTGCAACAGCCAGCGGCGCAAGAATCAGTACTGGTTTATTAGTGGCTTTATGTACTTCCAACGACCATGCCAGCTGCATCAGCGTTTTCCCCAGCCCGCAATCCGCAAAAATAGCGGCTCTACCCTTTGCTAATGCCCAGTGCACGATATCGCGTTGGAAGTCGAACAGCGCTGGAGTCAGCTGATCCACCGGGACCTGCAGACCGTGGCTGGCGTCAATCGTCATTTTAGATTGTATGAAATTCGTGTAGTCCATGGTGGTCACTTCGTTTTCTGTGATATACTGTTGTTGGAATATTTTTTTTGCCGGTATCCTGTTGGCGCAGGTGCCGGCGCTTTTTTGTATGCCTATGCACTCATCCGGGATGCAGTAGCCATCCCAGGCACAGGCTCTGCAGTCTTCCATAGGCCCCGCCTCCTTTACATTTTTTCTAAGATCAGCCGTATTTCACGGCCTACGGATAGCCGGTCCGCAAACGTAGCTTGCTGTCGGAAATCCTCCATGTAAGCTTCCACCATCTCTTCGTAGATGGCGGCCTTGAATACACTGGTCGTGTTGGCCGGACGTGCCCGAAACTCTTTCAGGACCGATACGCTGCCATCACTTTCCGGTTTCAGGTACCCGGCGGCGATCAGCCGGTGCTTCATCGTCCGCAGGGCGTCAGATGATACGTCTACGGCCCTTGCTCCTTCTTCATTCGTCAGACTCGGATTCTCCGCGTATAGGGAAAACAGCTGAGCCATTTTTGATTTTTTCATAAAATTACCTCCTTTAATGGATGATTAAATGATTCGTCCACATGATATACGCGACCATGATGACCGTCAGGAGCACCCCGCCCAGAAATAAACATCCGGCTATAGCGGTATCTGCTTCATCCTGCAGGGAAATGATTTCCCGCCAGGCTCGTTCGCTGATTTCAGGCTCGCTGGGCTTAGGCTCTTCCGGCCGATGCCGGGAATTAATCCACGGCTCAGGCCGTGGTAATTCGTGTTGCTTCATTCTTCCTTCACCTCCTTCAGTAATTCCAACAGGTCCTGACCATCGTATTTGGTCAGGAAAGCGTTGAACGTGGACTTTCTTACTCGCTTGTTATTGCCAAATCGCAGGGTTTTCAGCAGCCCTTGCTTAACAATCTGCGCCACTATGTGTGGTGACGTGCGCAGTCTAATGCGCACTTCTTCTAGGCTCATGAGCCTATCCGCGTCATCCATCGGAATAGTATCTTTAGTCATCGTCCCACCTCCTGTACCGGGCGTTCCAGCATCGTACCTTCTTTCATGTAAATCAATCCCCCTCTTTTTGTCACTTAATACGTAACCTTGTCGGTAAAAAAAATTTTTATAGGGTTAGAAATATTCAGAAATTTTACCATTGCATACAATTCGTCAGAGTTGAAGACACCTTTTTTCATCTTTTCGTAGAAAGTCTTAGGGGTGATACCGAGCGCATCCGCTACCTGTACCTGAGACTTCCCTTCCCGCGCAATGATACCGCGCAGGGCATTTGTATCGACCATGATATCACCTCCTTTTTTTGTTACTTATTAGGTAACTTTCATAGTTAGAGTATACTGTTAATTTTGTCCCTCGTCAAGTGATTTTCTACCTAATTTATAATATTTTTGTTGCACAATATGTGATTTTCGTGCTATAATGTACTTATAGATGATTAAATACAATATAGCAAGAAGGAGCTTTGCTATGACAACTTTAAACGAAAATATTAAAAGAACAAGATTACAGCAGAAGATGACACTGGATGATGTCGCTAAAATCGTGGGGGTCAGCCGGCAGACAATCCAGCGATATGAATCCGGAGTCATTGGAAATATACCATCTGACCGGATAGAAAAGATTGCGCTGGCGCTGCATACGACACCAGGCGCTCTCATGGGTTGGGAACAAGCTGAGGACCAGAACGGCTATTACGATGATTCTGATATAGCGGAACTGGCAGAAAAGCTGCGCACGGACCCGGAGCTTAAGATTCTCTTCTCGGCAGCAGCGGACCTGTCACCGGAAGAAATGCAGCAGGCGGCCAACTACATCCGGTTTTTGAAAACGGAAAGGAATAAATAGCTTGAACATTAACATCATAGTTACTACGCATCTGCCGTCAAAGGTCAGAGCTATGACGACACCTAATGAGAGTGGTACGTATACGAATATCGTCAATGCGATGCTGTCCTGCAGGGTTCTTTTTCTTTGTCTTCCATTTCTCTCACCTCCTTATCTCCTTTCGATTGCTCGATGGCCATATTATTTTTACCGGCATTCTCTCCTCTCCTTAGATATACTACACTTTAAGTGTGATTAATTGGTGTAAAAAAGTTCTGAAACAGAAACTCCATAATAATCCGCTATTTTAATTTTAATCTCATCACGGGGAATACGCCGTCCTTGTTCGTACATGCCTAACGTAGAAACACTTATACCAAGATCTACAGCTACTTTGTTCCGATCTTTGCCGCCTCGTAATTTGCTCAGCTTCATTCCAATAGATGTTCTATCGATCATTTCATTCATCAAATTCACCTCCTTCTTTCTACACTAAAAGTGTATATCGTTATGTTCCTTTTGTCAACACTTTATGTGTGATTTTATTATTGATTTTCTACACAAAACGTGTTACTCTATTTTCAAAGGAGTGAATGCCATGGCTTTTAAAGATAAAATAAAAGAACTTCGAGTTGCAAGAAATATGACACAGGAAGAAGTAGCAAAAGGAACCGGGCTATCTGCAAGTTCTATTGGAATGTATGAACAAGGAAGAAGAAAGCCAAGTTTTGAAGTTTTAGAAATATTTGCTGACTTCTTTAATGTTGATATGAATACATTGACTGCTCAAGGCTATTACATAGATCCTGAAACAGCTGCATATGCTGAAGAGTTGCGTACTAATCCAGAACTGAAAGTTCTTTTCAGCGCGTCCAAGGATTTAACAAAAGAACAGATGAAAGAAGCATACAACTATATAAAATTCTTAAAATCGAGGGAAAAAAATAATGACGATTAATATAGTACTTTGCGATATTCCGTATGCCAAAGCTGGCACGGCAGAAAATGACGATGGCAGCTATACCATTTGTATTAATAAAGGGTTATCACAAGAGCAAGCGAAAGACGAAATTTTGCACGAACTATCGCATATAAATAGGAATGATTTTGACGCAAAAAAAGAAGCGACCCTTATTGAAGAAATGATTCGTCGCAGTGATTTCATAGAAGACGCTAAAGATATGGATTTCTTCTATCATGTTGTTTAAAAACAAATTATGTCAAATCCCTTGTCAAAAACACTAATTTTACAAAGTATGATTTAATTATAATTAGGAGGAATTATTATGTCATTCGAAGAAAAAATTCATTCTTTCTCGGCCCGTATTCCAAATTTACAAAACAACATCTCTACAGAAGAAGCCACAAAAACATCATTAGTTATGCCATTTTTTCAGCTCCTTGGTTATGATGTATTTAATCCAGAAGAATTCATTCCTGAATTCACGGCAGATGTAGGTATTAAAAAAGGAGAAAAAGTAGACTATGCCATTTTGATTAATGATGAACCGGTTATATTAATCGAATGTAAAAATATAAATGAAGATTTGACAAAACATGGTTCCCAACTATTCCGATACTTTGGAACATCTGCTGCTAAGTTCGGTATTTTAACCAATGGAATAATTTATCGTTTTTACACCGATATAGAAGAGACTAATAAAATGGATAAAGCTCCATTCTTAGAAATTAACTTATTAGCTTTAAAAGAATACCAAATTCAAGAACTTCAAAAATTTCAAAAAGAAAATTTTGATAAGAACCAAATATATGATACTGCCGCAGAATTAAAATACATGAGTCAAATCAGACAAGTTATAAAAGATGAACTAGTAAAGCCTAGTGAGGAATTCGTTAGACTAATTTTGAACAGAGGAATATACGAAGGGATGAAAACTCAAGCAGTCGTCGAAAAATATCAACCATTGGTAAAGAGAGCTTTCAACCTTGTAATTTCCGAAATAATAAACGACCGTTTAAAAAGTGCTATTTCAAAAGAATCTGAGAGCTCCGCAGGGAATGACTCTACCGAACCACAAGGTCCGGAAACTCCACTAGAATCACTCCCAGAAAAGAAAATTATCACTACACCCGAAGAATTATCGAGTTTTTATGTAATAAAATCAATTTTGCGAACCAAAATCGATGCGTCCCGCATAACATATAAAGATACTGAAACATATTTTGCGGTAAACCTTGATAAAAAAACAACAAGATGGATCTGCCGGATCTATATTAAGGATAAAGTAAAATTTATTATGATAAAGAATGGAGATAACGCCATTCGCTACGATATCGAATAGCATGTATCAGTGTCGATATCGCCTATGGAGATGCTTTCCCTGACGCATACCGTCGCCGGTTCCTCTTTTTTGCATACGGGCTGCGCCGCCTGTACGGGACAAACATAAGAACAGGTGCCGCAATCAATACATCGTGCCGGATCGATCAGGTACCGATCGTCTCCTTCGGCAATAGCTCCTGCCGGACAGTTGGCGGCACATTGACCACAGGAAATACAACGTTCACCGATAACGTACCAAAACGTATCTTCCCTTCCCTTGACAATGGGCTCTGCCGGTACATATGTCTGTTTTTTCATGAAACGTTCCTCCTGTGCGCGCTGTTTTGCGGCGTGAATACCCGATATTTTTTCTCTCAACAGCATTTTCGGCGCCGATTGAAACTTACTTGTAAAAATTCTCCACCCGATCCCGGTCCACGGGAAGATTTCTATTTATGGAGAGAATCAGTTTCCTGATTATTCCTGTTGAATAACTGATTTTTTAAATTGATGTAAATTGCCGTGGCATCCAGTTTCACCGGCTTATCGCAGGCAGTTAACGCAATTTTTTCCCCTGTCGGCTTATAGGCGTTCAATAAAGAAAGATTCTGTAAGGAAATCTTATTTCCCCGTTCATACGAAAGCAGCCCGCTGTATTCATCAATCCGTTTCGTCGTATCATTCGTTGTCCAGGACATTTCATCCATATCGTGCCGGCTCTTAAAGGTCTCCACATACAGTTTGACGTTGAACCATTCGTGACTGCTGGGAAAATCTCTCGTCTGCCCGCCTGTCAGATCTTTACTGTCGACAAATACAACTTTATGTCTGTCTGCAAAGACAATTTGATACTTGTCCGTATCCGTGTATAAAGTTCGACTATCCATCGCCGCCGCTGTGCCGACGACAGAAACAAAAGTGCAGGCCAACATTAACGCTTGTATACTTTTTCTCATAACACACCTCACATAATTAAATGACTAACACAACTATTTTTATTATATCCTATAGAAGTAAATTTGACCAGCTTTCATCAAAAAGATGGGCCTTCAGCTTTCCCTATATATGAAAAGTGACATGGATTTTCTCCATGTCACTTGAGACTCTTTTTTCCGCGTCTATTTCCGAATCAATTCGCCGACGGCCTTAACGACGAGATGATAGCCGTTCGGCTCGGCTTCCAACATGTTCAGATACATGTAGGAAAGCTGTGCTCCCACATAATTTCGGAAATGGTTATATGCGGCGCCGTCCAGATCGGCGCCGGTCATACCGTACACATCGGCGGCAATTTTTTTCAGAACCTTCGTCGTTTTCGCCGCAGCCGGTGACGTAAGCACCCAGTCATGATCGCCAAGATGAACGATGTATCCTTCCTGATGATGAGGCGCCGGCAGCCCCGTACCGGACGTATTCAGCAGGCCGTAGGCGACGGGATCTTTTCCGGCAACAAGCGCAGCCGCTTTCAGCCATCCTACGACATTAGCTTCTTCCTGCTCATTCGACGGCGCTCCGTGTGCACAGGCTTGTGCGACGACTTCGGCAGCCGGGAAGCCGCGATAAATGACTTCCGCCAAAGACAGTACGTGATGCGCCCCCTGTCCGGCAATGGTATATTCTTTGAGCGACGTCCCGTCAGCCTGCCACTGGAAGACGAAAGGCTTGGCAATATCGTGAAGCGCCTGTCCGGCAATGGCGATATCACGATGAACGTCATATAAAAAGACGTCCTCATAGGTCTTACAGATAGCCGCCGTAATATGCAAATTGGAAGCGACGTGAGTGGACAGACCGCCGGGATACGGATGATGACTGCCATATCCGCTTCCGGGCGCCGTCATGAAAGGCTGAACCGTTCCCCGATACGGCGGCAGAAGATGAGCGGCATCAAGCTTCCCCGTATCAATCAGCCCCTGTGCGGCCAACGCGCCGTACAAGCGTTGTATGGCGGCATCTGACGCGTACATTTCCATAAATGTCGGCCGGGGATCACGGATCAGTTTCAGCACTTCATTCTTCAACGAAGTGTCGGCTATGGTATTGACGATGCCGATAATATAGTCATAACCGTTTTTCACGAGCGCTGATGTCTTCGCAGCCGCCAACGGATCTGACGGAATTTCTTTCAAGGCAACAACACGCAACGAACGCGCCGCCTTTGTTCCGTTTTCGGCAAAAGAAAAGGACGGCAGCGTGACCATGGCTGCGCCCAACGCGGATCCGGCAGCGAGTTTCAAAAAGCCGCGCCGGGAAAAAGTATGTTCATCATTCATCTCATCTTCCTCCTTAACAGTTGTTGTTCTAATACTGTAAGTGTACGCAGTATACGTATAACAGCTGTAAGGATACGGAAAAGTTAAGGAAAAATATATATCCCGATCTGAGCGTGATAATTTACAAACAGCAGCCTCTTTTTTTACATAAACATAATACAGGCCTGCTATAGTTATAGCATCCGTAATAGCTACGTATCAAAGGAGGTCATATGTTATGTTTGGTTTAGGCGTCCCCGAGTTGGTTCTTATTCTGGTCATCGGGCTTGTTATCTTCGGCCCCGGAAAATTACCGGATATCGGCAATGCACTCGGTAAAAGTCTGCACGAATTCAAGAGTGCCGTCAACGCGTCTTCCGAAAATCCTGCCGGCGTAAAAAATCAAGATGGCACAAAACCCGAAGAATGAGGTAATCCTCCATGTCTCAGGTACAACAACTGAAAACACGGGAAGGCGCCGTAATGACCTTTACCGGCCAGCTGACAGTCCTGCGTTCCTGTCTGATTCGATCGCTGCTGGCCACGGCGCTGGCCATGGCCGTATGCAACATATATGTTGATGATATCATCGCCGCACTTGCTTATCCTGCAGGAAAACTCTACTTCATCAAGCCGGCCGAGGCCTTTTTCATTTATTTCAAAGTAACACTTGCCGCCGGTGGGATTTACGAATGACTTCGTTCAGGCGCTGCTCTCGATGGAAAGCTACCCGGATTTTATCCTGGCCCTTGTCCTGCCTTTCGGTCTTATCTTCAATCTGCCTCTTATACTCTTCATTCTGGCGAAAATGGATATTGTCTCTTCTGCCGCGCTGTCTGTCAAAAGGAAATAGGCCGTCCTCCTGGCCTTCGTCGCCGCCGCCGTCATTACGCCGACGACGGATATCCTTTCCCAGTTATGTCTGGCCGTTCCGATGCTGGCACTGTATGAAGCAAGTGGTCTGGTCATCCGATATCTGCTGAAAAAGTAAAGACTGCATTCCTTCACGGCAAGACCCCCTCTGCAACGCGGATTTTCCTTCCGGCTGCAAAGGGGGTCTTCCTATAACATAGCGGGAATAGGCCTTCGCAGCCTTTACAGATAGGCTGCCGAATTGGCGCGGCGGCGATAATGTGTTTCCAGATAGCGGACGTGAGATAAAAAGGCCGCATCGTCGAAATACTTGGCATGCGTCGGGCATTTTGCAACGCATGCCTGGCATTTGATACAGATACCGTTGACCGTCAGCGGATCATCCCAATCGACAGCCCCCATTGGACAGACGTTTGCACAAATCTTGCAATCGGTGCACAACGCGGTGTCAGTCTGCGGTTTGGCCTTTAAAAACTTAGCCGGCTGCCCATCCATTCCTTTTGGCACGTAATACGGCCGTACCGGTTCATCATCGGCAATAACCGGCCGCAGCAGGTCTGCGGCAGTTTCCGCCCGGACCAGCTTCGTCGCCGTCTGCCGGATAAAGCCGTCCATAAACAGAATATCTTCCGCATCCGGCCGTTTCATGCCGATCTGATCGGAAAAAACGTGATTGCAGGCAAAAGCCGCCGCGGCAAAAACATGAAAGCCCCGTCCGTCCAGCTCGTCGCGCAGTTCCGTCAGCGCACTGTCAAAGCTGCGGTTGCCGAAGGTAACAACGGCAACGGCCGGCGTCCCCTCTCCCGTAAATAAAGTCTGCACAAACGGCAGCGCTTTATTTGGAATTCGCCCTGCATAGGTAGGCATCCCGAAAACGACCAGTTCATCTGCCGCCATCGCATACCCGGCGGCGCGGGCGGCAGGCAGCGTAAAGTCGATGACGTCCAAGGGAACCTGCAAAACGGCGGCCAGTTGTGCCGCAATACGCTCCACCGTTGTCTTCGTATTGCCGACAGGACTGAAATAAATGGCTTTTACCTTGTTGATGTTCATATCTGCACTCTCCTTGCGGCAAGCCGGATGCAGCTGCCGATTCCTGATTTCTCTTTCTCTCTATACTCTACGTTGTTCCCCGTGTCTTTGTCAACGCCGTATAGCGCCACGACGGGAGCCCCTTGCGGCAGATTTGCCGGCAAGGGGCTCCCTCACTGATACGAGACAGTCATTCTTTATTCTTCATCTACTTTGGGCAAATCGCCGTAATTGCAGGCGCGGCCGCGGCGTTTGCCGATTTCATTGACAATAGCATCGCGTTTTGCCGGATCCTTTTCCATCTTCGTCTGTGCTCTGACGATGTCTTTGAGGTGGTTCCAGTCGGTGTACATCCGAGCCATGACGGTAGCCGCTTCCATATTGCCGCCGCCGTGGAGGGCCATTGCCGTCCAGTTGGAGCCGCGGGCCATATGTTCGATAAAACGTACGGCACGGAGACGGTCAAAGGCGTCGAACTTCGGATTGCCCGGGTTGAATGCGCGCTGTACCATCGGGCCGATTTCCAGATCGCGCAGATCCGCTTCCGACGGAGCCGTTTCGCCGAAACCGGCAATGATATCGCGGGCATACCGTACAGCGTCAAAGGGCAGTTTCGTGCAATTATATTTGCATACGTGCGCATTCAGCGGGTTCGGAATGAAAAAGCCGCTCGGATGCTTAAAGCCTTCGGTAGCCGCTGTCAGGGACAGGCCGTATACCGTTTCGGAATCCATCATCATATGGGTCAATTTCGTTTTAATATGACCTGCTTTTTCAACACCGACCATTTCCGTGATCAATGCCGTAGCACCGCAAAGTGCCGTACAGCCGCCGGCTTTACACCCGCCGGCAGTGAGACGATGCACGGCAGTGAAATAACTGAGAAGACGGCTGACATATTTTGTTTCGCCGCAGAGGAAAACGCGTTCGTTCGGGACGAAGACATGATTGATATATACCAGCGCCTGATGATCGGCGTAATTCTTACCGAGATCAATCCCTTCGATATCGCCGCCGACTTCTTCGAAACGGCGATCTTGCGGCGTACGGCCGAGTACAAAGGTCAGCCCCGGATCATCGGCCGGAATGGCGCAAGCTACGGCAAATTCCTTATCTTCCGGTTTCAGGCTCGTCGTCGGAATGCAAATTACTTCGTGGGCGAAAAGAATGCCTGTCTGATTGCATTTGAAACCGCTGACGTAAATGCCGTCTGCCGTGACTTCATCAATATGAATATACATGTCTTTATCAGGCTGTTTGCTCGGCGGCAGCGTACGCAGGCCTTTGACGTCCGTAACCGTTACGGTACAGGACAAATCGTTACGTTGAACATAGTCCAGGAATTTCATGAAACGATCGAAATAATGGGTGCCGAGCTCCTGATCCATGTCATAACAAGTCGGTCCCAGCCCGGCGAACGCTTCGGAGCCGGTGCAACGGTGCGTACAGCAACTGACGACTTCGCCGAGAGCGCGGGCAGCTCTTGTCTTGCGCTGCGCATCTTCGACGGAACGCAGCGGCGCGTTGTAAACACTGACATCTTCGCCGTTAAGATGAGACGGAACCGTGATCAGGCCCTTCCATTCCGGGCGCTGCGCCAAGTCGTAAATCGTGCAGATCGTGTTGAAGCTGGCTGCCAATGCCGGGAATGTCGTCAAGTCTTCGATCTTTTTGCCGCGGAAATAGACGTTCATGGGGCGACGTTTTTTGATGCTTTCAATATACTGCTCCTTGGTCATTAACATAATACAGGCCTCCTTTTGCTAAACGATTGCAACGTTTCGTAATGGATACATCAGATCATCAGCTTGCTCGACCGTTTCCAAATGCCCATCTTTTCAGCTTCTTTGATCAGTTCGTCGCGGAAATCGGGATGAGCGATATTGATCAGCGCTTCCGCCCGCTGCCACGTCGATTTCCCTTTCAACATGGCGTAACCATATTCCGTAACGATGTAATGGACGGCAGAACGCGGCGTCGTGACGACAGAGCCTTCGACCAGCAACGGCCTGATCAGCGATTCTTTTCGCCCGTCCTTCAGCGACCTTGTTGAATGCAGGCAAATGAAGCTCTTACCGCCGTTCGACAGAAATGCACCCTGGGCAAAGTCCATCTGTCCGCCAGTACCGCTGACGTGACGATAACCTGCCGTTTCCGAGCAGACCTGGCCGTACAAATCGAGATTGACGCAGCCGTTGATCGAAATAAATTTATCAATACCGGAAACAACGCCGATATTGTTAACGTAGCTGACAGGCGCGTTGAAAACGACTTGGTTATTATCGATAAAATCGTAGAGCCGCTGTGTGCCGCCGGCAAAGCCGTACATGATCTTCCCTTTATCGCGGTTCTTATTACCCGTGATCTTACCGGCTTCATAAAGGTCTACATATGAATCGACGAGCATTTCCGTATGGCCGCTCAGATCTCCGACGTCGGATTGGGCCAGCTTCGTGCCGATAGCCGAAGGAAGACTGCCGATCCCCAGTTGCAGCATACTGCTGTCTTCAATCATGCTGACGACGATATCGGCAATTTTATTATCCGCATCACTGGCCGGTTTATTCGGAATACACGGCATCGGCGAATTGCTGCCTTCAATAATATAATCGACATTGGCGAGATTCAGTTCCGTTTCGTAGCCCAATGCTTTCGGGATATTTTTATTGACCTCGACGATGACGATGTCCGCCGCCTTAAGTTCTCCGATAAGATCACCTGCTTGCGGACCGAGATTGAAATTCCCCCACTTATCCATCGGATGAACTTGAATCATCAACACATCGATGTGCCGCCAATACTTCGGCAGTTCGTTGAGCAAGATCGGCATGAACCAACAACGGCCGTCTTTGTTCATGTTACGGTCAAAGCCGTTGAAATGACCGGACATGAATCGTACCTGCTCATTCGAATCGGAAGCCGTGTAAACGGCATACGGCGCTTCCTGCAAGGTTGTCGTGTAGCAAATCTCAAGTCCTTGGAGCTCTCCGTTGCGGATTCTTTCTGCCAGCGCCCGATCCAGATCCAGCGGAACGGAACAGCCGAATCCGTACGATACACGTTGACCGCTCTTCACGACCGACACGGCCTGTGCCGGTGTTACGAGCTTTTTACGATACATTTCTGAAAGGCTCGCTATCGCGTACATACAACTCCCCTCTTTTTTTCTACCCGTTTCGTCTCGATAACAACTGTATCTTTACTAAATATATAAGAAATATACATGCCAACTTTACATGGCAGAAAAGATGCGATATATAAGCCATTTTCTGTCAATTACCAAAAAAAGAAAAGCGTCCTTGATGCATTCGTACATCAAGGACGTCCCTTATCATCTTCCAACTGACTCTATTCCTGTGCCATTTATTATTGATGCAAGGCGACATCACATTGATGCGTTAATGCATCAATGTGATGTCGAATTCCCGTAATTTTCTGGATACGGTAGATTGATTCACTTTAAGGGCGTTCGCTATTTCCCGTGTAGTCTTATATCGCATTCTGGCATTCGCCAACAATTGCCGCTCCGTCTCCCGCAACGCGTCTTGCAGCGGAATGATTCCTGCTACGGTAACTGCCGCCGCTTCCCGCTCATTAGTGTATTTATCCGGCAGATCCTTCGGCATGAGCAGGTCGGACGGCGTCAGCACAATCATCGTTTCGATGACGTTTTCAAGCTCTCTCGTATTGCCGTACCAGTTCATATTGATCAGAACGCGAGCCAAATCGATGGAAAGCTTTTTCCGCTTATGATAGCGCTTATTGAACTTCTCGATAAAAAAACGGGTCAACGGAATAATATCTTCGCGCCGCTCCCGAAGAGGCGGAACATTGATCTGGATGACGTTGAGTCGATAATACAGATCCTGCCGGAAAGTGCCTTCCTTGACCATTTCCCACAGATTGCGATTCGTCGCCGCAATGATCCGGACATCGACAGCTTTCGGCTTGGCGGCGCCGATCCGCAGAACTTCCTTCTCCTGAATAACGCGCAAGAGCTTGACCTGTGCCGCCAAACTCAGTTCACCGACTTCGTCAAGGAGCAACGTTCCCTTATCGGCCAATTCAAAGAAACCGAGTTTGCCCTGATGCCGCGCTCCTGTAAAGGACCCGCTTTCATAGCCGAAAAGTTCCGATTCGAACAACGAATCGGGAATGGCGCCGCAATTGATTTTTACGAACGCTTTGCCGTTCCGGCGACTCCTGCGGTAAATTTCATTGACAATAACCTCTTTTCCCGTCCCCGATTCCCTCGTCAGGAGAACGATCGAATCGACATCGGATATGATACGAATCTTTTCCATCGTTTGCTTCATCTTGCTGCTGTTGACGATCAGATCGCCGTTCTTTTCAATATTCATTACGACCATTTGTCTGACCTTCAATTTTTCCTGCTCAAGACTCTGACGCAACAGATTCAATGCCGAAACGTCCTGAATATTTACGACGACGCTGGTCAGCCGTTTGTGGGAATCACAAATGGGAATGCCCGTATAAACGAGCATTTTATCCTTAAAATCGGAAGACACGGTCACCCGTTTCTTCGATTCCAGTACTTGCTTGACGATTCCTTCCTTGAAGATGCCTTGGGCGACGATTTCATCTGCAGCGTAGCCGAGCAGAGAACGCCTGTCGACTCCAAAGGTTTTCTCAATAGCCGCATTGACGCGAACAATGATTCCTTGCCTGTCGGTTACGATAATTCCGTCTGTCGCCAACTCCAAGATCGCATTCATTTCCCTGAATGTCGTGTTGACAATATCCAGCTCCTGTTGAGAGCAGACTTCATGTCCCGATTCATGCAGCACCAAAATACTGCCGTTCCGGCCGCCTGCGCGCAGCCACGGATAGACATGGCAGATGATCCAATTTTCTCCGTTCTGCATGGAAAATCGCCCCTGCCCTTTCACCAGATCGATTTGACTGCTGAAAGATGCCAATATTTCTTCGTAACTGACGCCGGTTTCTTCCACAAGACGCTTTGACGACTCATTCTTGCAAACAATATGTCCCTCGTTGTCGACGATAATCAGCGAACAATACAAGGCATTAAAGGCACAACTGTAATCAGCTGTCGTGAACCTGCCATTTTCCATGCGCTGTCTCCCCTTTCCGGGTCCCTTCATTCCTTGTTATTCATCTTTTTTTATTATTATAACGTAATAAGGAAAAGCGCTGCAAGCCGTCATGCTTTTTGTTACGAACAATTGTCTTTATAAAAAGGACGCGATACGGTCAAGCACACCGCGGTGGTGATCAGCAGCCGGCGCTCAGCAAACCCATGCGTCAATGCCGCCTTCCTTTTCATTCATGCAGCCGAGACGATATCGAAAGCGCAAAGCGTGCCGGTATTTGTCATTTCCATACGCTAAAAAGGATCTGCCAGCGGTGACAGATCCTTTTGCCTCAGGAAAGGGAACTCAACATCTTTTCTTTGCTTCGTTCCGCTTCGTATTTTATTTTTTCAATATCCAGCGTCGTAAATTCTTTGTTCTGCAGAAGCAGCTTGCCGTTGACGAACACCGTATCTACATCAAAACTGTTCGCTGCATAGGCCAGCAGGGATAAGGTGTCATTTTTCGGATACCAGTGCAGGCCTTCTCTGTCAATAAGCGTGATATCCGCTTTCCAACCGACTTCCAGCTTGCCGATATCGCTGTATCCCAGTGCCTTTGCGCCGCCTTCCGTAAGCAAATGAACGGCTTTTTCCGCCGGAATGACAAGGGGATCAAAGGTATCGGCTTTATGAATCAACGCCGCTAAATGCATTTCTTCCATTATATCGAGATTATTGTTGCTCGAGGCGCCGTCCGTTCCCAGACCGACGATAACGCCTTTTTCCAGCAGCTTGGGAACAGGCGCGACGCCGCTGGCCAATTTCAGATTGCTGCCGGGATTGTGGGCGACACGGACGTGTTTCGCCGCTAAAATATCGATGTCGTCGTCATCGACCCAAACACAGTGCGCCGCCAGGCAGCCACAGTCGAATACGCCCAGGTCGTCGGCCCAGGCAATGGGGGACTTGCCGTATTCCTTGCGGACCGTTTCGACTTCGCCCTTCGTTTCGCTAAGGTGCATGTGAATTTCGGCGCCCAGTTCGCCGGCTGCCGCCACGACTTGCCGCATATACGCCGTCGGGCAGGTATACGGTGCGTGCGGGCCGAACATGACGGTTATCCGGCCGTCGCCACGGCGGTGCCACGTCCGGAAGAGATCCTTATTCTCCTGCAACGCCGCCTGGGCATTCGGCGTAATCCCCGTAAGGCCGCGGCTCAAAGCGGCGCGGATACCGGTCTCTTCGACGGCGCGCGCCACATCGTCCATGAAAAAATACATATCGGCAAAGCTTGTCGTGCCGCAGCGGAGCATTTCGGCAATCCCCAACCGCGCCTGCGCATAGACGATATCACCGTCCAATTTCGCTTCTGCCGGCCAGATTTTCTTTTCCAGCCAATCCATGAGCCGCATGTCATCGGCATAGCTGCGAAAAGCCGTCATGGCAATATGATTATGCGTGTTGACAAAACCCGGCGTGGCCAACATGCCCTTGCCGTCAATCACGACGTCATAATCTCCATCGGCAGTTGCCGGAAAGGCCGTGATCCGGTCATCGGTAATAACGAGATTTTTCCCTTCTTCGACGATATGGTTGCGATAGAGCGCAATATTTTTCAACAATGTTTTCGTCATCGGTCCGCCTTTCCTAATCAAGATTCAAATAGTTCCGCTGTTCTGCCGAAAGCGTATCGATACCGTAGCCCATCGATTTCAGCTTGATGGAGGCAATTTCCGTATCAATCGTGTGAGGCAGGACATAAACGTGATTTTCCAGCGTGCCGTGATTTTCCAAGATATACTTCGCCGCCAGAGCCTGAACGGCAAAGGACAGATCCATAATCTCAGCAGGATGGCCGTCACCGGCGGCGAGATTGACCAGACGCCCATCTGCCAGCAGATTGATGATATGGCCGTTCGGCAATTCATACCCTTCAATATTATGGCGCGCCGCAAAGTGGCGGACTGCCAGAGCTTCCAGTTCCGGCTTGTTGATTTCCACGTCAAAGTGACCGGCATTGGCCAGCAGGACACCGTCTTTCATCTCTTTCATATGTTCACCGCGTATAACGTCTTTATCACCGGTCAGGGTCACAAAAATATCCCCTACTTTGGCAGCCGCCGCCATAGGCATGACCTCAAAACCGTCAAAAACAGCTTCAATGGCTTTAATCGGATCAACTTCGGTGACGATAACATGGGCTCCCAGTCCCTTGGCGCGCATGGCGCAGCCGCGGCCGCACCAACCGTAACCGCCGATGACGACTTTTTTGCCGACAACGGTCAGATTTGTCGTACGCATAATGCCGTCCCAAGTCGACTGTCCCGTGCCGTAACGATTGTCGAAAAGATACTTACAATACGAATCATTGGCTGCAATCATGGGAAAGCGCAGCTTCCCCGCTTTATCGAGGCCGTGAAGGCGATTGACGCCAGTCGTCGTTTCTTCCGTGCCGCCGAGAAGGTTCTCCAGCGCGTCCTGCCGCGACGTGTGGAGAAGGCCGACGAGATCGCCGCCGTCGTCGATGATGATCTCCGGATGATGATCCAAGGCCTGATGCAAATACATAAAATAGTCCTCTTCCGTGCAGCCGTATGTAGCATAAACGGTCAATCCGTCTTCGACCAGAGCGGCGGCGACGTCATCTTGTGTCGAAAGCGGATTGCTGCCTGTCACGACAACGTTGGCGCCGGCGCGGCTCAGCACCGTCGCCAGATACGCCGTCTTGGCTTCCAGATGGACGCTGACAACAACGGTTTTGCCGCGAAAAGTCTGTTCTTTTTTTAAGCTGTCGCCAATCGCGTTCAGCGTCGGCATGTAGTGATCTACCCACCTGATCTTCTGCTGACCGCTTTTGGCCAAAGAACGGTCACGAATGATTGATTCCATTACAAAACCACTCCCTTTTTCTGAAAAAATTGCGTCACCTGTCTCTCATCAGGTTCGGAAATTACGCCTGCTTCCGTAAAAATGGCGGTAATATACTCGTGCGGCGTTACGTCGAAAGCGGGATTGAAAACGGCGACGTCCGCCGGTGCTGACGCCTGCCCCTGAAATTGCCGGACTTCCCGATGGTCCCGCTCTTCAATCGGAATCGATACGCCTGTTTCCATTTGCAGGTCGAAAGTCGATATCGGCGCGGCGACATAAAAAGGAATGCGGTGCTCCCTGGCCAGGATCGCCACCCCGTAAGTGCCGATCTTGTTGGCCGTATCGCCGTTTCCCGTAATCCTGTCGGCGCCGACGATAACGGCGTCGATCTCCTTCGTCCGCATGACCCAGGCCGCCATATTATCCGTAATCAGCGTAACGGGAATACCGTCGGCATGCAGTTCCGTTGCCGTCAGTCTGGCGCCTTGCAACAGCGGCCGCGTTTCGTCGGCATAAACCATATTGACGAGACCGCGCGCATGCAAGGCCCGGATCACGCCGAGAGCCGTGCCGATGCCGGCAGTCGCCAACGCGCCGGCATTGCAATGCGTCAGGATATGCAGCTTCTTTCCCGCCTTGCACAGGCATGCGGCGCCGTACGCCGAAAGGCGCCGATTGACGGTGATATCTTCGGCGCAGATAGCATTAGCTAACGCTTCCAATGCGTCCACAATCAGGGCCGGGTCGTTTTCGGCCTGCAACTCGGCGGCCCGCCGTTCCATCTTCGCTAAGGCCCAATGCAGATTGACCGCCGTCGGTCTTGCCGCGTCGAGGTCAAGGCAGATGGCGTGCAGCTGCGTTAGCAAAGCGGCACTATCGGCAACGCCGCCCTGCACCAGCGCTCTAGCCGCCAGGACAACGGCATAGGCGGCGGCGACGCCGATGGCCGGCGCGCCGCGGACAGCGAGAACGGCAATGGCCCGGCGCACGTCCTGCCAGGAACGGCAAGACAAGTAGCGCTCCTGCAACGGCAGCGCCGTCTGATCCAGCAGCAGCAGTTCATTCCCTTTCCAATGCAGCGTTTCCATCAGACAGAAAACCCTCCGTAAGCCTGCAGCGTATGGCGGCAAGAACAATCTTCCCCTTCGGCGTACAGCTCGATCGCCCGCATCAGCAACGTCCGCAAACGCAGTGAATTCTTGGCCATGCTTTCCACAACTTCTTCATGTGTCAGCGGCTGCGGCGAAATGCCGGCGGCAAAATTGGTAACCATGGAGACGGTAGCGTAGCAGATCTCGGCTTCCCTGGCAAGACAAACTTCGGGGACATTGGTCATCCCGACGAGATCGCCGCCGAATTGAGCGAACATCCTGATTTCCGCAGGTGTCTCAAAACGCGGACCTTCCGTGCAAACGTAGGTGCCGCCGTTATGGACGGAATACCCCAGCGCCACGCCTGCCTGCATCACCGTCTCGCGCAGCGCCGGGCAGTAGGGATCGGTCATGTCGACGTGAACGACGCCGTTCTGCCCGCCGTCGAAGAAGGACGTGTGTCGCGATTTCGTGAAATCGAGAAACTGGTCTGGCAAGACAAAATCATCAGGCCTGTCGTCAAGATTCAATGAACCTACTGCCGTCGTCGATAAAATCGCCGTTACGCCGAGCTTTTTCAACCCCAAAATGTTGGCGCGGTAATTGATCAAATGCGGCGGAATCGAATGCGTTTTGCCGTGGCGCGGCAAAAAAACGATATCCTTTCCTTTATAAGTACCCTGCATGTACCGGATCGTACCGTAATAATTCTGCTGCTGTCCTTCTTTGACATGTTCTAGCATCGTGGCATCACAGACGCCGGTACCGCCGATAATCGCAATGAGTCCCATGCTGATCACCCCTTATTTTCTGAAAACAACGTTACTAAGTCATCGTGACTGATGACATATTTGCTGCCGCAGTAATGACAGGTCATTTCCACTTGCGGATCCTTCAACAACGCTTCCTTGTCCTCCCGGCGCAACGACAGGAGGACGTTTTCAATTCGCTGCAGAGAGCACGTACAACGCCAGTAAAGAGGCTGGCGGTACAATTCCTTATAATGGAAGCCGTCAAAAATAGTTTCAATCAGCCCTTCGGCATTCTCATGTTCACGTAAATACGTCGTAATCGGCGCCAATCTGCCGAGATTCGCTTCGATGCGGGCCAAGTCGTCATCGGCAGCGCCGGGCAGTGCCTGCACCAAAAAACCGCCGGATGCGGCGATCGTATAATCCCTGTCGACGAGGACGCCGAGATTGATCGTCGCCGGAATCTGTTCGGACGTATACAGGTAATAAGCCAGATCTTCGGCTATTTCGCCGGATACGAGATCGGACTGGCTCGTATATGTCGTTTTTTCCGGTGTAAAACGGGTGACCGACAGTACGCCGTCCGTGCCGACGGCTCGCCCCACATCAAGCTTGCCGTTTTCCTTCAGCGGCAAGTCTACAGTCGGATGATCGACATAGCCGCGGACGCGATTCGTACGGAAGGAATCGACATGGATAGCACCTAAAGGCCCCTTGCCGTCAAAACGCAGCGACACGCCTTCATGATTTTTGTAATCCCCTGCCAGAAGCAAGGCGCCGGTCATAGCCCTGCCCAAAGCGGCGCAGGCAACGGGCGACAAATGGTGCTGCAGCCGCGCCGTTTCCGTAATCTCCCGGGTCAAGGCAATGGCTACGCGAATATTTTCGTCTGCCGTATAATGGACGATTTGATCTGTATAGCGCATGTATGTAATCCTCTCTTGTAGATTGCTTTTTATTATACTACAAAGATATGGCGCAGCGCAAAAATGAGAAAAAAATCAATTTACCGGCAGGAGATTATCGGACCTGTCTGGAATATTGTCAATAAGGAACAGAAAGGTCGGTGATTGGATGACAACAGAAACGGAAATCGCAAAGAATACGGACGCCTTAACCGTCCTTCCGGAAACACTGGCGGAAGAAACCGATGGGGAAAATACCTATTTGGCTTCCGACATGTATCAGCGGATCGTGGCCCTGATCAATAACTTCGAAGCCGAGCTGCCGGACGATATGCAGGCCGGCGGCCGCCTCGTCTCATCAGGCAATATTACTTTCAGCATTCAGGATGTCGGGTACTGGGATCCCAATATGATCGTTTTTTACGGAGAACTGACTGACGGCTCATCCGTCGAACTGGTGCAGCACCTCTCACAACTGAATCTTCTCCTCGTCGCCGTCAAACGAACAGATCCGGAACAACCGCGACGCATTATCGGCTTTAACACCAAAAATGAACCGGACGTAGGCGCATAAAAAATGTCGTGCAGGATTTTCTGCACGACATTTTTTTATCTCATTCCCCACAATGCTGTCAGCGGCCAACGCCGGCTGCGCGCCGCAGACTGGGCGCGCAAAGATATGTCACATCGTAAAACCGCATTAAGCACCGGCAACGTCATTTCTTGTTCCGCAGCCAATACACGACCAGCTGCAAAGCGGTTGCCGCCGTCAGCACGGCGCCGCTATCCAAAAACACGTCGGACACTTGGCTGCTGCGGCCGGGGCTGTACAACTGGAGATGCTCGTCGATGACGGCGACAAAACCGCCGATGATGACCGTCAGGAAAAAGGCCGTTCTACGCTTCCCAAAAGCATAAACGGTGGAAAACAACGCGCTTCCCAGAAAATAAAATTCCGTAAAATGCGCCGCTTTGCGGACAAGATGCTCAGTCAGCGCCAAGGGCTGCGAAATGGTCAACATAGCCAACGCTCGGTTCAAAAAGGCCAGAACCTGGCGACTGACAGCCGTCGAATGCGGCGCGTCGACCAGCGAATTGTGCCAAATAAAACAAATCAAGAGCAAAGTGAGAGCAAAGAAACTAATTTTTTTCATAAAATCTACCCGATACGGTCATAGCAGCCGCACTGCTGAAAATAAACAGGAAATCCGTCCCGCAGCAAAGCCGATGGGACGGACCCGTAAGAATATCTGCCGAACTTAATAACGCCACTGGAGAGAACCGATGGCAAAGAGATTGTTATCCGTGTCGTCGTCATAGTTACCATGTTTCACCTGGGCATATCCCAAGGTCCCGTTGAGAACGACATCGTCACTTATTTTTTTCTGCCCCATAAAAGCCGCTTCATTGACGACAGGATGATACGTCGCAGTTCTGTCCATGTCCATATGCATGACGTAAAATCCGATATATGCTTCTTTCGGGAGATAATGCTTGACGCCGATATAATACTTACGGCTGTTTCCGCCCATGGCGTCGCCGATGATATTATCACTGTAGGTCCAACCGTTCTGATACGTCCAATGCGTATACCAGACAGGCGTCGTCTGGGCGCCTTCAATCGTCATATCCCACGAACCGTCATGGGTCAGCCGCGGAATATACACGCCAAGGCGATACGCTCGTTTCGTCGGCATAAATCCGCCCTGATCCTCGCCGTATACTTCGCCGTACCACTGCACGCCGGGGAAGCGGAGACGGAAGTCGAAACCGGCAATATCGTTCCAGCGGTCAGATTCTGTCGAATCGGCGTTGGTACCGGTCAGCCAATGGCCCCAATCGGATCGGCTCAATCCCTTGCCGTCACCGCCAAGCATGGAAACGCGGCTCAAACCGAAGGTAAAATAGTCTGTCGGCGTAAAATCGGCACGAAGGCCAAAAAGCCCGACATGATCATAATCCTTTCGGCCGAGAGCCTTCGCCGAATCGGAACGATCGCCTTCCAATTGGCCGTAGAACAAGTGGAAATCAGCCTCCCCGAGAAAACGGAAGAAACCGCCTATTTTATGGGGCTTTACCAGGTGGGCCTGAATTGTCGTCAACGGTTTCATATTGTTGCCGAGAAGCAGACTCCCTGTCGCTCCCTGCCCCCAGACCATGGCTTCTTTCCCAAGTTCCCAGGCCATTACGCCCGTACGAGTCTTGATATACCCTTCTTCGAGACCGGCTTTGAACTGCTGATCTTTGTCATAGCTGAAACGGGGACGCACGGCGATAGCCGTTTCGTGACCGATATTACCGGCGATACTGGCACTGACAATGCCGTTTGCGCCGTCTCCGTAGCGATAGCCGTTATTATTCATGCCGAAAGGCTGCCAATGCGCATGGGGCCCGTTATACCGATAAGCGCCTGTCGTACCGCTGTTAACGGCAAGAGCGGCCGTCACCTCACGCAGTTTTAACGTATCCTGTACCGTTTCTCCACGCAAAACGGCTACCTCCGGAGCAACATAAGCCTCGATGGCGTGAAGCTGATCAGCCAAATACGGCGGCATTTCCCTGTCGGCAGCAAGCTTTTCCGCTTCTATCGTCCACTCGGCAAACTGCATCCGGCTATACGGCTTAGCGCCTGTCGGCAATGATTCGATATAACCCATGCCGCTCAATTTTTCGAGATACGCATAATAAACAGAATCGACAGGCACATTGGCCGAGGTCCTCATAGCAGCCGGATTATCGGCTTTGACGGACTGCCGCGTATTTTCAGGCACTTCAATAGGAACCGCCGGGCGATACGTATCTGCCGAATTCCGCAACATCGGTTCCGTTTCCGTTACCGGCGCCGCTTGCTGCGTTGTCGCCGTTCCCCTGATTTCATCGATTTCCGGAGCAACATAACTCTCGATCGCGTAAAGACGATCAGCCAGCCCGACAGGCATCGGCTTCGACTGCGCCTTTCCTTCGGCCTCTACAGCCAGCTGCGCCAGCTCCATGCGGCTATACGTCGCGCCTTCCTCCGGCACCGCCGTAATATAACCGGCGTCATGCAAACTCTTCAGATACTCATAATACGGGCTGTCAACAGGCACAGCTGCCGCCCAAACACTGCCTGTCCCCAACGCTGCCACGGCAGCCAAAAGAACGGCTGATTTCTTGAATTTCATAGGATTCCTTCTTCCCCTCTGAAATGATAGTTTTCCTTAGTATACCATAAAACGGGATAGCCAATAAACTGCATTAATAGTAAAAAAGAGAGCTTCCTTTGTGTTATGATTTACGTGATTATCCCAAACCACCACAAAGGAGCATCTCTCATGAACGGCTTAACACAAGATATCTGTTTCCGTCTATCCCTTCTCACTTATGCTGACGCCCACAGTGTGATTCAGGCCTTCCCGTAAGTACCTTCGCACGTTTATCGTCTCCTACAGGCTTATTTATTTTCTATTCTCATCGTAATAATAATAGCCATAACTATTGTGATGCTTCTGAGGAACGCAATTAAGCACAGCTCCCAATATCGTTACTCCGCTTTGATCAAGGCGTTTCTTCGCTTCCTTGGCTTCATCAGGAGAAACGGCGCCGAATTTTATGACATACACGATGCCGTCTACTTTTCTTCCTAAAACGGCAACATCGGTGACTACCAAAACAGGCGGCATATCGAGAAGAATATAGTCATACGTATCCTCTACTTTATTTAAAATATCAAGCATCGCCGGAGAGCCCAATAATTCCGACGGGTTCGGCGGTACGGGGCCGCTGGGAAGCACATCCAGGTATTCAAAGACATCGCGACTTACAACGTCTTCAAATGCTTCGCCCATGGCAATGCAATTGCTTAACCCTTTATTCGGCAATCCGAACTGCTTATGTTGCCGCGGCTTCCGCATATCGCAGTCAATCAAGAGAACCTTTTTTTTATCCTGTGCCAATGTAATAGCTATATTGGCAATCGTCGTCGACTTTCCTTCCCCCGGCGTTGCCGATGTAAAGCTGATATATTTTAATTTTTTTCCCGCTCCGGCAAACTGCAGATTCGTACGAACGGCGCGATAGGCTTCGGAAACAGGTGATTTCGCGTCATAATGGACAATGAGGTCTACTTGTGCCATACTTTACTCCTTATCGATTTCATTTTATCCATAATATTCAATGAATCTGCTTCATAATCTTCCAGCGTATTGGCATCAGGAATGATTCCCAGTACAGGAAGCCCCAAATGTGTTTCTACATCATCTGTCGTTCTTATCTTACGATTCAAGAGGTACTTGGCCACCAGATAGCCGCTGCTGCAAAACAATCCCATAATCAAAGCCAACAATACAGTTAATAATTTTCGTGGTTTAATCGGCTTATCCGGCAACGTAGCCGTGTCAACGACTTGTACTTCATTGGGGACCATCACTTCGGCCACTTTCGCCTCTTCCAGTCGTTTCGCCAGCATAATATAGATTTCTTGAGCAACATCAGCATCACGTTTAACGCGAATATACCCTTGCTCCTTAGCCGGCAATGTAGCGATAATGGCATTGTTCTCTGCATCCAGATTGTCTAAGGCCTGCTTCTTGCCCTCTTCGACGGCGATGGCCGCTTCATTTTTGAATTTATCCGCCAATAACCCTTGCTGAACCATATTACTTGATGGGGCCTGCTGAGCGACAATATTATCAATCTCCTGATTTAAAGATGCCCGGACTTGATTGATCTGATTTGTCACTTCCTGCATTTTCGGATGCTCAGCAGTATATTTGCAGGCATAACTGGCCTTTTGCGCCTCTAATTGAGCCAACTGCGTCTTGTACTGTTGAATGGCCGGACTGTCCGCCACACTCTGCCCGGCCGAAGAAAGCTGCCCGTTAACACTGCTTAGTGCCGCTTTAGCCGTTTCCATATTCAGTTGATTCTCAGCCTTTGCCTTGTCGATTTCCGATAGCTTATCTGCTAATGCCTTCATTTGATCGTCAGATGAATATATTTTATTGGCAACTTGATATGCCTGCAGCTTGTTTTCGGCATCTGTCAATTCTTCTTTTGATGACGTTGCTCTCTTTTGCAAAAACTCGCGTATATTCTTCTGTTCGTCATGAGAGAGTTGCGTCAAGCGATTTAAAAACCCCTGTACAATTAATGTATTGGCTTTCTGCGCATCTTCCGGTGTTTTACCGGTTACATCAACTTCCAGAATTTCCGTATCTTTGTACGGTTTAGTGATAATACGATTTTTTACATAATCCTCATAATCCGGAAATGCTCCATCACTGTCCGGTTCTTCCGTCTGCCGAATAACGGGTACAATAACGTTTCTACTTTTTAATATCTCTGCATCAGTATTCATCCGTTGTTTAGAATCCATTCCTCCCCCTGTCGGTAAACTTTCCAAGATGGAACTGCCCAACCCTTTATCCTGCTTGACCCTCAACAAGGAAACGGATTGATATGTCGGCGGTACAATCAGTAAATACAGTCCTGCCGCCACGAGAAACGCAACCGTTACTTTAGCAATGGTCTTCTTATTTTCTATCAAAACATCATAAAGCTCTTTTAAATCTATTACTTGTTCATCCACAGGTTTTATTCACTCCTTAAGTTGAGTAGTTCATAACAAGTATAGCAGCAGCACATGCAGTAATTAGACAGGTCTCAGCATCCAGGATCGGCAATAAGCCGCAATATCTCAAACCTGCCAGCCCTAATCAGTGATTTTTTCTATTTAATACCTGCATTAGTTGTTACTATTTATTTTTGAAGCCATATATGCCGCACTGAAGAGAGGTGCAATGTCCCGCGAGAAGCTGATACGTCCGTTACGCGTCAAGTAGAGAATGTCGCCTTCGCGCATTTCATAGTTTTCCGCCATATTCCCTGTTTGCAACATCTTGTTCAAGTTGATCGTAATGATCTTATTCGTATTGTCCTGATGGATGAGATAGATTTTTTTCTTGCCCGTATCCCAGTTGAAACCGTCGGCAGCGCCAATAGCATCTATGACAGTATGCCCTTTCGTCAGCTCATATGCGCCGGGCTTATTGATTTCTCCGAAGACATAGACCCGAACGCCGCCAAGTTTGACAATGTTGACGGCTACATCGGGATTAATAATATACCGCGACAATCGCTGCGCTACGGTATCCGTAAATTCGTTTACCGTCATGCCGTTGGCATAAATCTCTCCTGCCAGCGGAATAGATACCTTGCCGTCAGGTCGAATCTGGTACGGTGTCTGTTCACTGCTTGTCGGTGATGTGCTCATGCTCTCTTCCTGTGTCACCATAATACTCAGCTGGTCGCCGGGACGCAAGGTATAATCAGCGGCCCACGCTGACATCGCCATAGATGCCGCCAATGCCGTAATGGCCAGTATTTTTTTTCTCATCTATAAACCTCCCCATTTGGTTATATTCTTTTATTATCCGAATAGTCTGGAAAAAAAACCTTTTTTCTGTTTTTTGAAACAATCCGGTACGGTGGGATAAAAAAGCTTATGACGAACGATATTGTCCGCATTGCGGCAACAGGAATCCCAAAACGCAGCGCTCCCCGTAAACTTGCGTATCCCCTCTTCCGCCGCACTGGTGTCGGGATTACGCCAATCCGTACGGTGCGCATCAGAGCCGAGAAAACAAATCATCTGATGACGATAAAGCAATTCGGCCCGCTCCTTTGCCTGTTCACCGAATTGCCCGATAAAGCTGCCGGCATTGCACTGTGTCAATACGCCCTTTTGCATCCATTTCAATATCCGTTCGGGATGCGTCATGATCCGGTCATACCGCTCCGGATGCGCCAAAACAGGGATATATTCACGCAGCATGAGCTCATACAAAAGTGATTCCGTCTGTTCCGGGTCGCTTTGCGGCGTCAACTCCGTCAATATATAATGACTGCCGTTCAAGCAGTACCTCGTTTCGCCCTTCCCCAAGAAATCCAACGTCGTATAATTCAATTCCACTTCGGCGCCGGTATGAACACGGATCGGTATATTCGCCTGAACGGCAGCTTCCCGAAGTTCTTCCGTCCGCGTCACGATGTCTTCCCAGTGGGGAACGATACCGCGGCGATTGACATGGGGCGTAGCAAAAATGTCCGTCGTCCCCGCCTCGACAGCCATTCGCAGCATGTCCAGGGACATTTCCTGAGAGCGAGAACCGTCGTCACCTTCAATAGTATACAAAATATGTGAATGCAAATCTATCATGATAAAAATACCTCTTCAGCGTTATATTCTGCCTTTAGCGATTTCCCACATCAAATTTCTTCAAAGTTTTGCAATAGATTTCGATTATCGGGCGTATGATTAGGGTTGTAAGTAGGAATGATTTCTTGTAAAACATGAATAATATCTTCCCCCGTATTACACTGGCCAAAAGATTCTATCTTTTCAAACAGCCACTTTCCATTTACTTCTTCCAAAGGAGCTTCGTAAATTTTTTCATATTGAGTTTTTTCCACTCCTTCTTCTTTTGTCAACAACTCTTCATATAACTTTTCTCCAGGGCGCAGTCCCGTAATCTTGATTTCTATATCTTTGCCCTCTTCATAACCGGACAAACGAATCATATTTTTCGCCAAATCCATGATCTTAACAGGTTCACCCATATCCAATAAAAACACCCCCCCTCCCTTACCGATAGCGCCTGCTTCCAACACCAACTGACTCGCCTCCGGTATCGTCATAAAATACCGAGTCATTTCAGGATGTGTTACGGTAACTGGTCCGCCCGCTGCGATTTGCTTTTTAAACAAAGGTACAACACTGCCGCGGCTACCAAGGACATTACCAAAACGAACTGTTACATATTCTGTTTTATAATGTCCGTTCATAACACGAATAACTTTTTCTGCAACCTGCTTCGTTGCCCCCATAACACTCGTCGGGTTTACCGCCTTATCGGTTGAGATCATAACAAATTTTTCCACGCCATACTCTCCGGCAACTACCGCCACGTTTCTTGTGCCGTAAACGTTGTTAGAAATAGCCGCCCGAGGCTGTCGTTCCATAAGAGGTACATGTTTATGTGCCGCAGCATGAAAAACAACTTGCGGACGATGTTCTTCAAACAAGCGTCTTAATTCTTCTTTATCACGAATACTGATAATAGCCGGTATCAGTCTATTCTTGCCATATAATTTGGACAACTCTTGATAAATAAGATAAATACTGTTTTCTCCATGTCCTGCTAAAATGAGTTATTGCGGATTCATACGCATAATTTGACGACAAATTTCGGAGCCAATGGAACCGCCTGCACCGGTAACAAGCACACGTTTGTTCTCTAAATATGCAGCAATTTTCTTAAAATCCAATTGAACCGGTTCTCTCTCCAACAAATCTTCTACTGATACAGGGCGCAAATTGGAAACAGAAATATCGCCATTCAGAAACTGGTATATTCCCGGCAAAATTGTCAACTTACATTGCTTTTCACGAACACAAACATCGGTTATTTCTCGAATTGTCTTTGTCTTTGCAGAAGGCATAGCAATAATTATTTCCCGTATATTATTTTCATTTACAATACGGGAAATATCACTCCTTGTTCCCAATACTTTTTTCCCCTGAATAAACATGCCCTGTTTATTCGGATCATCGTCAATAAATCCGCTTACCTCTCTGTTGCCGCTATGATAGTACGCAAGTTCTCTGGCTAACATATTCCCTGCATCCCCTGCTCCTATGATTAAAACAGGAATATGGGCGATGCTGCTAGCGGCCAACATGTGCCTCACTTCATGGAGAATAATATAGTGAAGTATAACTCGTTCAAAACAAATAACCCCAACAATAAGAATAAAAGAAATCAAAAAATAAGAGCGAGGCAGAATATATCCAAATGCAGAAACGATACACCAAAAAAAAGCTACCCCCAGCGAAGATGCTAAAATAATATCTTTTATCTCATGAAGGCCCAAGTAACGCCACATACGCGTATACAGCCGAAATATCAGCAGTGGCAACACGTAAGCTACCACGATTGCCGGTAAAAGGTGGACAACAATTAACGAGTAGGGATTATCTAAAACGTTGTCAAAGCGCAAATAAAGGGAAAAAAAAGCAACAAATAAAATGGATAATATATCCAAAGATAATAAAAAGAACGGCAGTAAATATTTTCTCATTGTCCTCTTATCCTTAAAAACAATAAACTGATCAATAATCAGAGATAGAATAAATTCTTATATTAATACATAAATTTATTTAATTTTAACACGTATGATACCACATGAAAAGACCAAAACCGAAGAGCATTTGTAAAAGGCTTCGAATTCATTTGTTTATTGATTTATAAAGTATAGCACATTTCTTCTTACAATGTAGAGTAAAAATACAGTAAAGAAAGGCCGGCGTTTTCACGCCGTTCTGTACGTTAAGCCGTTACAGGAAGTTCATTTCCGATTTCTTTTCATTCAGTTTTCATAGTATAATCAAAATACGTATAATTATGCAATAACGCTCCGACCCAATTGTTCTGAGCCGGAGCGTTATTGCATGATCGTATCTTAAATTTCTTTCAATAAATTTGCCATTTCAATGGCTGCCGTGGCTACGTCGAAGCCCTTGTTTCCCGCCTTTGTGCCGGCCCGTTCTACGGCTTGTTCGATATTTTCCGTCGTAATCACGCCGAAGAGAACGGGGACGCCCGTCTTTAGAGACGCTTGGGCAATGCCCTTGGCTGCTTCATTGCAAACGAGGTCATAGTGGCTCGTGGCACCGCGAATGACGGCGCCGAGGCAGATGACGGCGTCATACTTGCCTGATTCGGCCATTTTCTGCGCTACCAGGGGGATCTCGAACGAGCCGGGAACCCATGCCGTCGTAATATCGTCATCGTTCACGCCGTGACGGTGAAAAGCGTCATAAGCGCCGCCGAGAAGACGGCTGCCGATGAATTCGTTGAAACGGGCGACGACAATGCCCATCTTTAAGCCTTGACCGAGTAAATTACCTTCTTTGATGTGTGCCATAGTGTACACGCTCCTATCTTTATCGTTTATGTATGTATTGTCAGAGAGTTAACTCTTAAAAACCATTTTCCAGCAGTGACTGCAGCGACAGCTTGCCCTTACCCCGCGCCGTATAGTCCGCTGTAAAATTATGGACGTATTTGCCGATCATGTCCGTTTCCAGATTGACGACGGCGCCGACTTTTTTCGTGAGCAATGTCGTATTCGCCATGGTGTGGGGAATGACGGAAACGGTAAACGCCTCGGCGGAAACAGCGGCAACGGTCAGGCTGATACCGTCGATAGCAATGGAACCTTTCTCGACAATGAAGGGTGACAGTTCCTTTTCAATGGCGATCGTCAGCACGCGGGCAATGCCGTCCGTAGCGATTCGCTGTATGCGGCCCATACTGTCGATATGGCCGCTGACGATATGTCCGCCCAAACGACTGCCGAGCTGCAAGGCCCGTTCCAGATTCACCTGCGAACCGCTGCGGATGTCGCGCAGCGACGAACGGCGCATCGTTTCGTGCATGACGTCGGCAGTAAAAGAAGACGCCGTCATCGTCGTAACTGTCAGGCAGACGCCGTTGACGGCAATGCTGTCGCCGATCTGCGTTCCTTCCAGCACCTTCTTCGCTTCAACAGTCAGCCGAATGGAATCGGCCTTGCGGTCCATGGCGCCGACAGTTCCCAATTCCTCAATGATTCCAGTGAACATACGTTCCCTCCCGTTCCGCGTTATACGCCGTAATCAGGATATTCCCGTCATGAATCTCGGCATTTTCATACGTAAGCGTCATACATTCGTCAAGGCTGTCGACACCCATGCCGCCGACCGCTGTCGTCGCCTTCGCACCGCCGATTACTTTATTGCCGATAAAGGCATACACCTTGTCGACCAGTTTATGATCGAAGAAACTGCCGTGAATAGTACTGCCGCCCTCTACGAGAATGCTCCTAATGCCTTCTTCCCGATACAACAAGTTCAAGGCCGCCGGCAAATCGACGCATTTTCCGTCGTGAAGCGGCGCCAGCAGAATTTTGACACCTGCCCGCTTCAAAGCCCGCATCTTTTCGACGGGACATAAGAAAGTCGTCACGACGATCGTCGTCGTCGTCTTGTCGGTAACGACTAACGACTTCAGGGGGATTCGCCCCTTTGTATCGAGAACGACACGGATCGGCTGATGCGGCGCGTCGTGATCGTCCCGCCTGATGCGGCTCGTCAACAGAGGATTGTCGGTTTCCACCGTGTGAATGCCGACGAGGATCGCGTCGTAAGTCGAGCGGAGATAATGCCCGTGCGACCGCGCCCAGTCATTCGTAATCCACTGCGACCGCCCCGTCCGTGACGCCGTGCAACCGTCGAGACTCTGCGCCAGCTTCACGGCGATAAAAGGCTTTTCGACAAGCATGTTCTTGATGAAAACTTCGTTCAGCTGCGCCGCTTCTCCCGATAACAGGCCGATCTCTACGGGAATGCCGGCCTGCCGCAGAATGGCGGCCCCTTTACCGGCTACAAGAGGATTGGGATCCAGCATGGCCATGTATACCTTGGCAATGCCGTGTTCGGCCAGCGTCTTGGCGCACGGCAGCGTCCTGCCGTAATGGGAACACGGTTCCAAGGTCACGTAAGCAGTTGCACCATTGGCGGCTTCACCTGCTTCACGCAGAGCCCAAACCTCAGCATGCGGCGTGCCGGCCTGATGATGGTACCCCTTTCCGACGATCCTGCCGTCCTTGACGAGAACACAGCCGACAGCCGGATTGGGCGTCGTGTAGCCGAGTCCGAGCCTTGCCAGAGCCAGTGCTTCTCTCATGTATTCTATCGGTTCCAACACGTTCCTTCCTTTCGGTATCATATAAAAAAAGGCTATTGGGAGCTGTTCCAATAGCCTTTTAAGCACAACAAAAACAAGCCTGCCGTCTTTTTCCATCCAGACTGTACTGTCGGTACCGAAATCGCATCGGTTCAACCTCCGAAGGAGGTTAGCGGACTATGACCGCCGGTCAGGAATTGAAAGCGTCGCTTTCGCACCTTGCCCCAAAGACTATATGATACGTATAGTATTTACAGAAGAATTATATCATAAAGGCATACGCATGACAAGTATTACCGCAGCGCAGCAATGGCGGCCCGCCTGTCTGCGGCGCCGAAAACGGCGCTGCCTGCAACGAGGAAGGTCGCGCCGGCGGCTTTTACGGCAGCGGCCGTATCCGCATTAACGCCGCCGTCGACTTCAATAACAGCCGTTTTATTGCCGACTGCCGCCAGAAGATCTCCGGCCTCCTTGATCTTGGCGAGGGTGTACGGAATGAACCGCTGACCGCCGAATCCGGGATTGACGCTCATGATCAGGATCATGTCGAGAAGCGGCGCCACGCACTGCAAGGTTGCTACCGGCGTCGCCGGGTTCAGGGCCGCGCCGGCTTTCATGCCGGCTTCGTGAATCTGCTGCAAAAGACGATCCAGATGAGGACAGGCCTCCTGATGAACAGTTACGTACGTCACGCCAACCTTGGCCAAACCGTCAACGTACGTTTCCGGATGCTCCACCATGAGATGAGCGTCGAGCGGCAGTGTCGTACAATTCCGCAACTTGGCGATAACCGGCACGCCGAAGGTCAGATTGGGAACGAAATGGCCATCCATCAGATCGAGATGAATATAGTCCGCCCCTTTGGCTTCCACGTCCTTGATCTCTTCGGCCAAGCGTGAGAAGTCGGCAGATAAAACAGAAGGTCCGATGTATATCATTACCGTCATTTCCTTTCTTTGAGAGAAGTCATGATCTTACAGTATGTTTCATAGCGCTCCGGCTGAATCAACCCGTCCGCTAAGGCGGCCTTGACGGAACAATCCGGCTCCGTCAGATGGCGGCACGACGAAAAACGGCACTGCCCCGCATAGGCGGCCAGATCGGGAAAAAGTCCGATCACTTCCGTTTCCGCCAGATGTTCGAAATCGAGGGCGCTGAAGCCGGGCGTATCGACGACAAAAGTGTCCGGCGACAATTCCATAATCTCCGAATGACGTGTCGTATGACGACCGCGCCCGATTTTTTCACTGACCGCGCCGACGGACAGGTCACTGCGGCCGAGCAAACGCGCCAGGAGACTCGATTTGCCGACACCGGACGGCCCGGCAAAGGCCGTCATCTGCCGCGGCAGTATGGCGCGCAAAGCCGCAAGGCCTTCACCGGAATGAGCGGAAGCCAGATAGACTTCATAGCCGCATTTTCGGTAAAAAGCGGCATATCGTTCCGCCTGCTGCCGATCCAGATCACACTTGTTGAAACAGAGTTTCGGGTGAATATGGTCATATTCACAGGTCATAAGCATCTTGTCGACCAAAAATCGATTCGGATCCGGCGACCGGGCCGCCATAATGATCACCATCTGATCGATATTGGCGACAGCCGGACGGCGCAAAGCGTTCCGCCGCGGCAAAACGGCTTCCACTACGCCCTTTCCGTTCCCCAGTTCCGTGATTTCAACAATATCGCCGACGACGACCTTCGCCTTCATCCTGCCGCGGCGGCGGCATTCGGTCAACCCACCGCCGCAGCGAACGTAATAATAGCCGTTATAATTTTTGATGACACGTCCTGTGGTCATGTTCCTCCTAGAGATTCTGTTCTTGTACTAAAACATTATTGACATATACCTTTACATGGGTTTTCCCCGTACCGCTGACATTTTTTGTAATACTGTCACCGCCGGACTGGTTGCGGTCGTAGACGACGCGCGAGCCGTTCTCATCATCAACGACAATTTGAACATGTTGATTGGCGGCACCGGCAGGCACGCTGATATTGACGGTTCCCGTCCGCGTCGTACCCGTTTCTCCGCCTTGGTTCGAATCGGTTGCGGCGGCAGCCGGATAGATAACGGAAAGATCGACAGTGCTGCCGTCTTTCGGCGTCTGCGTCGTGACTTTGGCTTTGCTGTTGTCTTTCGCCGCATCGAGTCCGGAAATGGTGCCGACCGTATAGCCCGCGCCTTCCAAGGTCTTAATCGCGTCGGTTAAGGTCATGCCGCTCGTGTTCGGCGCATTCTTGGCCGATTTTTCGCTGCTCCCCTTCTTGCAGACGACAACGTCGATCTTCGTGCCTTTTTTGGCTTTTTGCGGCGCCGACGGCGTTTGACTGATAATCTTGCCGTCACCATACTCGCTGCTTTCGGCATAGCTGACATTGCCGATGGAAAGCCTGATTTCCTGCAACTTCTTATCGGCCTCTTCAACAGTCAGTCCGCGCAAGTCGGGAATCAATACTTCCGAACCGCTCGCCCCTTTGCTGACCGTAAGATAAATCGTGCGGTTAGCTTTGACGACGGATCCGCCTGACGGCGTTTGCGAAATGACCTCTCCGATCGGCACCTGGTCATTTTCCATTTCCTTGACCGAAACGGCAAGATCTTTCTTTTCCAACATACGGCGCGCGATTTCGATCTGTTTCCCGGTCACATCGGGCACGATGATATCTTCCGTGCTCCAGAAATTGCCGAAGGAGAAAAACGCCCAGGCAAAGGCGGCAATAAAAATGCCCAGCATCGTCACGATAATCGATTTTTTCGAATGGTTGCTGATCGAGTCGAGAAAACGAACGAAAATATTCGCTTTTCCCGGCTTTCGCGCCGCCTCTTCCTGCGCGGCGACAGGCGGCAGCTTCTGCGTATTAAAATTATTTTTGATGATCGGCATGGCGCCCTTATTCGTATTGACGAATCCCTGCGCCAGTCGCAGCTCGGCAATCATTTCCCCGATCGTCTGGAACCGGTCGTCGGCGTTCTTGGCCATGGCTTTCAGGATGCAGCGCTCGACGAGCTGCGGTATGCGGCGGTTGTATTTCGTCGGCAGCGGAATTTCATCCTGCACATGCTGCAGCGCTATACTGATCGCCGTATCTCCTTCAAAAGGAACGACGCCGGTCATCATTTCATACATGACGACGCCAAGAGAATAAATATCCGTCCGTTCGTCGACCTGCCCGCCGCTCGCCTGTTCCGGCGAGAAATAATGGACGGAGCCGAGAACCGACGTGTCCGCCATTTCGGCGGCATTGGAGTTAACGGCCCGGGCAATGCCGAAATCGGCGACTTTGATCCGTCCCGTCTCGGTGACCAGAATATTATGCGGCTTAATATCGCAGTGGACGATACCGTTGGCATGGGCGTGCTCTAAGGCTTCGCCGATATCGAAGGTAATCCGCATGGCCGTATTGATCGGCAAATGGCCATGCTTGGAAATGTAATCCTTGAGCGTTTCGCCGCGGACGAATTCCATGACGATATAGTGCACGCCGGCATCATAACCGACGTCATATATATTGACAATATTGGGGTGTGAGAGCCTGGCCGCCGCCTGCGCTTCTTTATGGAAACGAACGACGAAATCATGGTCAATACCGTATTTGCTGTCCAACACCTTAATGGCAACGATGCGGTCAAGGAGAATGTCCTGCGCTTTATATACGCTGGCCATACCGCCTTCACCTACGAGCTCCAATATTTTATATCTGTTATCCAAAATATGATTAATCATATTTGATGTTCCACCACTTTCTCCGAATCTCCGAGCCGTACGCAGCCTGTTCGTCGCGTCGGCCTATGATGTCATAAAGTAGCTAAAATTGCGGTAACATTATCTTTTGCGCCTGCTTCATAGACCAAGTCAAAGAGGCGCCTGATGATTTCTTTTTCGCTGCGGCGATAATCGCTGAGCGCTTCGACGATAATTTCTTCCGACAGAGATGACGTCAGTCCGTCGGAGCAAAGGAGCAGTCTGTCGTTTTCCCGTACCGGAAAGGCGCCGACTGCGACTTCCAGTTCCTGATCGACGCCGACAGCCCTGGTCAGAACGTGACGATCGGGATGATCTGCGGCTTCAGCTTGCGTGATCCGGCCCTGATCAAGCAGTTCCTGTACGAAGGTGTGATCCGGCGTAATCTGTGTCAGGTCGCCGTCACGGAAAAGATAAATGCGGCTGTCGCCGACGTGCCCCCAAAAGGCATTGCCCTCCGACAACGTCAGGAGCGAAAGCGTCGTCCCCATTCCTTGCAGAGACGGTTCGATCGCGATTTTGCTGAGGATGCATGAATTGGCATATTGGATCGCCTTTTCCAGCTGCCTGGTCGAGGCATAGGTATAGTTATTGAAGTAGTAAAGAACGGCTTCCACCACCGTTTTGCTGGCAATTTCCCCGCCTACGTAGCCGCCCATCCCATCGGCGACGAGCATAATGTCACGGGCCTCGCTGATTGCGAAGGCGTCTTCGTTCAGGCTGCGGACCAGTCCGATCTTCGTTTCACCGTATATTGTCAAATTTTCACGTCCTCTCACGGCTTCAGCTATGTCCACTTTATTAAACACATTTTTATAAAAAGTGTCAAGATTCCTCTTGCTCCCGCCGAATGCGAAGCTGTCCGCAGGCGGCCCGGATCCGACTGCCCATTTCCCGCCGCAGCGTAACCGGAATGCCCCGCTCCTTCAAATACCGGGCGAAAGCGTCAATCTCCCTGCGCGCAGGCCGCCGCAGACCGACGTCATAATTATCGTTAATGGGGATCAGATTGATCAGGATGTTCTTTCCTTTCATGAGGCGCGCCAGTTCTTCGGCACAGGCCGGCGTACAGTTGACATTTTTGATCAGAATGTATTCATACGTTACCTTGCGCCCCGTTGCGGCAAAATATCGGTCGCCGGCAGCGATAACGGCAGGCACGTCATAAGTATCGGTAAGGGGCATGATCTGTCGGCGGATTGCATTCGTCGGCCCGTGCAGCGAAATGGCCAGCGTCAGCGGCAAGCCTTCTGCCGCCAGTCTGTCTACAGCAGGCACGATTCCCGACGTCGACAGAGCCATATTGCGGTATCCCAGATAAAACGTATCTTTCTCGTGGATCAGGCGAAGAAAGGCCAAAACGTTATCATAATTCAACAAGGGCTCGCCTGTTCCCATGATGACGACGGAGTGCAGATCGGGCGTCACATATTTACGGAAAGCCAGCAGCTGTACCACCATTTCGCCGACGCTCAGGTTGCGGACAAAGCCGTTCTTGGCCGAAGCGCAGAAAGCGCAGTTCACGGCGCAACCGACTTGCGACGAAAGACAGACGGAATTACCGTAGTCATGCTTCATCAGCACGGTCTCCACCGTTTCGCCGTCATGCAGTTCCAGCAGCAATTTGACCGTTTCACCGTCAGCCGCTTCCTGCCTGGCGAGAAGCCTGGGAAAGTAAATGGGCAGCTTCGCCTTCAATACGTCTCTGTCTTTTTTCGGTAAAAGTATCATTTCGTCCCAGTCGAAAACGTGGCGTCCGTAGATGTACGTGAATATCTGATCGGCCCGAAATCGCCTGATTCCCTGCTGCAGGAGAATCGCTTCCAAGGCTGTTTTCGTCAGGCTGAAGATATCGATCATGGCGTACCTTCTTTGATCATTTTGGCAATAAAAAATCCGTCCAGTCCGTCGCGCTGCGGCAAGAGCTGCAAATAAGGACCTGCCTGCGCAAAGCCCAACGTGCTGCCGATGGGCACGACGGTGAAGTCGCCGTGTTCTTTCAGAAAAGCGTCGACAACAGCGCCGTTCTCCCCATCGTTCAGCGTACAGGTGCTGTAAACGAGGACGCCGCCCGGTTTGACGCATTTGGCGGCGCTGGTCAGGAGACGGAGTTGGATCTGCGGCAAATTGCGGAGATCGCCGGGACGTTTCCGCCAGCGCAGATCGAGTTTGTGCCGCAGCACGCCGAGCCCGGAGCACGGTGCGTCGACAAGGACGCGGTCGGCGCTGGCGCTGTAAATATCACCGATCGTCATGCCGTCCTGCAACAAGGGGCGCACATTGGTCAAACCGAGACGGCGGGCGTTATCTTCGATAAGTTTTATTTTATGCTCGTAAATATCACAGCCGTATACGACGGCCTTATTGCCGCCAAGCGCTGCCAAGTGCGTTGTCTTGCCGCCGGGGGCGGCACAGATGTCAAAGATGACGTCACTCGGCTGCGGTCCGACGACGTGAGCCACCAGTTGTGACGGTTCATCCTGAACGATAGCGCCCTTACCGACGACTTGTTCCAAGCGCCTCATGCCGGGATTCGTTTCCAGATAAATGCCTTCACTGCTGTGAACAGCTTCATGACAAGCGATATCCGCTTGCCGCAGTTTCTCCATCAAAGCCTGTCGTGTCGTCACCGTCGTATTCGTTCGCAAACACAGTTCCGGTTTGCCGTCAAAATAGCGGCACAGCGACAGCGTATCGGCGGCGCCGTACCATTGCAGCCACTTTTTGATCAACCATTCCTGTTGGTGATAGGTCAGGGACAGATGACGGACGAGGTCGTCTTCCGCCGCAGGAATGACGAATTCGCTTTTGCGGCGGATGCTGCCGCGCAACATGGCGTTAACAAATTTCGCCATGCCGCTGTTGCCAAGCTTCGTCGCCAAATTGACGCTTTCATTGCAGGCAGCCGATTCGGGTACTTTATCCATCTGATAGATCTGGTATATACCGAGCCGAACGATAACCAAACAAAGAGGATCGAGCCGGCTCAGACTGCGTGAGCTCAATTGGCCGATAATCCAATCCAAATAGTTTACATGACGCAGCGTACCGTATACCAACTCCGTATAAAAACGACGGTCTCTGTCGGTCAATTTATTTTTCTGTATCGTTTGCGAAACGACAATATTGCTGTAACCGTCATCCTTACAAATCGTGAGAAGGCTGCGGCAAGCAAGTTCACGCACATTCATGAAAAACTCCTATCTCATTTATCATCATCAAAAAAGAAACTGCCGTGCCCTTTCTTCCTTATCAACGGATTACCCGGCAGCAGTCAGCTTTTCGCCGACAGCGGGCTGATGGCTTTGCAGGAACTGGGCCGCCGCCATTCGCTTCCGGCTCTCTGGCTGCAGTTCCGTAATGCGCAAAGCGCCTTTCCCCGCCTGCACGATAAGCGCTTTTTTCGTTACTGCAATAATCGTTCCCGGCGCGGCATCGCCTCCTTCGGTAACATCGGCCGCCCAGATTTTCAAACGCTGCCCCTGCCAGAACGTATACGCGCCTGGATGAGGATCAAGAGTACGCAGCCACCGTTCAATAACGGCTGCATCTTGATGCCAGTCGATATTGGTCATTTCTTTCGTGATCTTCGCCGTATAGACAGCCAGCCTTTCATCTTGCGGCCGCGCTTGGCGCAAAGCCTGTGAAAGTTCCGCCAGTACGGGCAAAAGCGTCTGCGCTCCCAATTGAGCCAATTTGGCAAACAAAGTGCCTGTCGTTTCCTTAGTTGTCAGCCGTATTTCCGCCTGTTTCAGAATCGGGCCCGTATCCATTCCTTCGTCCAGCCCCATAATCGTCACGCCGCTGACGCCGTCGCCCTCTTTGATGGCATACTGAATCGGCGCGGCGCCGCGAAAACGGGGCAGCAGCGAAGCATGCACATTGAGACAGCCATACGGCGGTATATCCAAAATCTCACGCGGCAAAATTTTACCATAGGCGATGACGACGATCACAGTCGGCGCATAGGATCGAACCAGCGCGACAGACGCCGCGGGCCGCAGGGAGTCAGGCTGATGGACAGGCAGTCCCAAGGCCAGGGCGGCTTCTTTGACCGGAGAGAACGAGACCTTTTTGCCGCGGCCTCGTTGCTTGTCGGGCTGCGTAAAAACAGCGGCGATCGTGTGTCCCGCAGCGTGAATCGCCTGCAAAGCCGGCACGGCAAAATCCGGCGTGCCCATAAAAACAATGCGCTGTTTTTCCATCATTCACCGACTTTCCGCAAATTAGTTGCCTTTTCAATGAAGAGATCGCCCTGCAGGTGATCCATTTCATGCTGGAAAATACGAGCCAGAAACCCTTCCACCTCGTAAATGATCTCCTTCCCGTAACGGTTGCGCGCCCTGACGGTGATCTTTTTATGCCGGCTCACGTCACCGTAATAGCCGGGAACACTGAGGCAACCTTCCGCGCCGAGTTCCATTTCTTCCGACGCCTCCAGCAGTTCCGGATTAATCAGTTCAATAAGGCCGTTGCCGTCGTCAAGGACGACAAGTTGCAGCGATTCGTTAACCTGCGGCGCGGCAAGACCGACTCCTTCGGCGGCATACATCGTTTCCGCCATATTATCCAATAAGCGCTTAATGCGTTTCGTAATCGTTTTGACCGGTTGCGCCTGCCCTTTCAGGACGGGATCGCCGGCTTTTGTAATGCGTAAAACAGCCATCTTTCACCTCAACATATGATTGCCTGCCGAAAAGGGGGCGGCAAAATAATCATTCCAACGGATTGCTGCGGCTTGCAGCCGAACAACAAGATTCCATATCTAAATAATTATATACCATTCACCGCAATAAGCATAGAGCGACGTACCGGTTGGAGCGCAGTCACTCAAAAGACGAAGTCATCTTTGCGCCATGCCGTCTGCCGCCATGATTAATAACGTTCTTACTTCAATAGGTCGGTTCCACATCAATCATGACGCCGTGCTGCCAGAAAGCGGCTGCTTCTTTCATATACCCTTTTACCGCCTCCATATCCTGACCGCGCAGGAGAATGACAAGCCTGTATTTATTGCGTATTTTCTTGATAATATCCACGTACGGACCGATTACTTCCACATCCTTGCCGTTTTCGCCGCAAAAGCCCCGCAGCAAGGCGGCCAGTTCATTGCCTTTCTTACCGGCGACTACCTCGTCGGCATCGGTAATAACTACCTTGATCAACGATGCAAACGGCGGATAACGCAATTCTCTGCGAAAGACAAGCTCGGCCTCGTAAAACGCGCGATAGTCCTGGGCGGCACTGCACTGCATGACATAATGCTCCGGCGCATAGGTCTGCATGACGACGCGGCCGGGAAAATCGCCGCGGCCGGCTCTGCCGGAAGCCTGCGTCAATAGCTGAAAAGTCCGTTCGCCGGCCCAGTACGCCGGCAGATTGAGAAGACTGTCGGCAGCAAGGATGCCGACGGCGTTGACTCCGGCGAAATCATGTCCTTTGGCGACCATTTGTGTGCCCAGGAGAATATCATATTCGTGGCGGCGAAAAGCTTCAATAATATGATCGCTGCTGTTTTTCCGCGTCGTCGTATCCTGATCGAGCCGAATGATGCGTGCCGCCGGAAACAGTTCTTGAAGCCGAGCTTCCACTTTTTCCGTCCCGGAGCCGAAAAACTTGATAAATTTGCTGCCACAGGCAGGGCAAACGACTGGAACGGCTTTTTCAGCGTCACAATAATGGCAACGCAGCGTTTCGGCATGTTTGTGATAAACCATCGCTACGTCGCACGTATCGCATTTGACAACGTAGCCGCATTTGCGGCACATGACGAAGGTCGAAAAGCCGCGGCGATTCAAGAGGACGATGGCCTGCCGCCGAGCTGCCAGCGTCTCCGCCAGAAGCGCTTCTAAAGAGGAAGAGATGACGCTGTAGTTGCCGCGCGCCAGTTCTTCCCGCATATCGACCAGTTCCGTCTGCGGCAGCGAACGCCCCATAACTCGCTTAGTCAAGGTCAGCAGCGTATAGACGCCGCGCCGAGCCAGATAATAGTCGGCAATAGCCGGCGTAGCGCTGCCCAAAATAACAGGACAATCGTAATAAGCGGCTCGTTTTCTGGCAACGGACACGGCATGATAACGAGGCGATTCGTCCTGCTTATAAGAACTGTCATGGCTTTCATCGACGATCACCAGCCCCAGCGCCTGCACCGGCGTGAAGACGGCGGAACGGGCGCCGATGCAAATATGGCTCTCGCCGTTTTGCATGCGGCGGCGGTTGTTTTCCCGTTCCCCTTTGGAAAGGCGGCTGTGCATGACGACGACGTCATCGCCGAAACGGGCCGTAAAGCGTCTGACGATCTGTCCGGTCAGCGCGATTTCGGGAACCAGGACGAGAACCTGCCGTCCTGCGGCCAAGGCATCCTTCGCCAACTGCAAATAGACCTCCGTCTTGCCGCTGCCGGTAACGCCGTGCAGGACGAAGGTTCGATGATGCCTCTCACTCCGCACGCTTGCGAGAACAGCCTGCTGCTCGTCAGTCAAGGACCACGTCGTATCGGCGGCGGCAGCCAGTGGCAAAGCCGTCGTCCGGCGAATTTTGTCCCTTCGTTCAGCCAGCCCGGTCTGGCAAAGCGCTACAGTTGTATCGCGGCTGTAACCGCTTCGCAGCACATCGGCCAGCGGCATTTCGCCTTTTTCCTGCAAGAGCGACAAGAGTTCCGCCTGTCTCTTGCGCCGCCGCAGGATACCCGCCGTATCGGCAGCGCAAAAGACGAGATACGGTTCCGTTTTCGCAGCGATTCTGTTTTCCGTCACATTTCTGCGAAGCAGCAAGCCCTGTTTCAGCAGTCTGTCGACGACGCCGTCGCCAAAGCGGCTGCGAAAGTTTTTTTCCGTCTGCTCCCCTTCTGCCGCCGCAAAGGCCAACGCCGGCTCCGACGCGGCAACGTCGCTCCCCCTTGCCGAAAGAGAAAGAACGCGGGTTTGGCGCAGACCGTGCTTTTCCACCATAAAAAGGCGCAAGGCGTCGGCAAAGTTGCAAACGTAATACTGGCTGATCCAGAACGCCGTATCGATCATTTCCGCTTGAAATCCCGCCTCTTCCGACAAGAGAGCCGCCACGTCTTTCAAAGCATACGGAGACGCAGCCGCTTCACCTGACCGCAAAGCGATAACGACGCCCTCTTCATGGCGGGAACCGAAAGGAACGAGAACGCGGTCCCCTACACGGAGCCGCAGCGACGGCGGCACGCTGTACGAGAACGTTTGCTGCAATCGTTTTGCCGTAATGTTGATAATAATGTCAGCAATCATTTTCATTCCTCCCGGTAACAAAGAAAGGGAGACTCTCGTCTCCCTTTGACCGTACGATATGATAATTATAAACCAGCTTCACTGCGAAGTACAGCCACTTTATCCAGCTGCTCCCAAGGCAGATGAAGATCGTTCCGGCCGAAATGGCCGTAAGCGGCCGTCTGCTTATAGATCGGACGCTGCAAATCAAGCATTTCAATGATGCCTGCCGGACGCAGATCGAAGTGTTTGCGGATCAAGGCGACAATCGTGTCCGTGTCGACGTGACCGGTACCGAACGTTTCCACATGGATCGAGACGGGATGAGCCACGCCGATGGCGTAAGCGAGCTGGATTTCGCACTTATCGGCAAGACCTGCCGCAACGATGTTCTTAGCCACATAACGGGCGGCATAAGCAGCGGAACGGTCCACTTTCGTAGGATCCTTGCCGGAAAAGGCGCCGCCGCCGTGGCGCGCCATACCGCCGTAGGTATCGACGATAATTTTGCGTCCAGTCAGCCCGGAATCACCTTGCGGACCGCCGATGACGAAACGGCCCGTCGGATTGATAAAGAGCTTTGTCTTTTCATCGAACAGTCCATCGGGAATTTCCGGTTTGATGACATTTTCGATCAGATCTTTTTCGATCTGTTCCCGCGTCACTTCCGGACTGTGTTGCGTCGAGATGACGATCGTGTCGATGTGTACGGGTTTGCCGTCTTCATATTCGACGGTGACCTGCGTTTTGCCGTCAGGACGAAGATAGGTCAGCACGTCTTCCTTGCGGATTTTTGCCAGGCGACGAGCCAAACGATGAGCAAGTGAGATCGGCAGCGGCATGTACTCGTCCGTTTCATTGGTCGCATAACCGAACATCATGCCCTGGTCGCCGGCGCCGATGGCGTCGAATTGTTCGCCGTTGCCGGCCTTGGCTTCAAGGGCCTCGTCAACGCCCATGGCAATATCCTGAGATTGTTCGTCCAAAGAGACAAGGATACCGCAGGTATCGCAGTCAAAACCGTACTTGGCACGGGTGTAGCCGATGCCGCGTATCGTCTCACGGACAATATGGGGAATATCGACATAACAATTGGTGGAAATTTCTCCTACGACATGCACCATTCCTGTGGTAATCAGCGTTTCGCAGGCTACGCGGGCATGTTTATCTTTTGCCAAAATGGCATCCAGAATGCTGTCGGAAATCTGGTCAGCTATTTTGTCGGGATGTCCTTCTGTTACGGATTCGGATGTGAAAAATTCACGATTTTTTACCATTACCATTCCTCCTGTAAAAAAATTCCCCTCTGCAAAAGAGGGGTTCTTGTTACCCATCTTCCAGTGAAAGCACTGTTGGAATTAGCACCTTTTCAATAGTGAAGGTTGCTGCGGCGTCATCGGGCCAATCCCTCTGCCGACTCTTGATGGAACATATGTAATTTACGGTACTTAGTATTATAGAATAAGGACGAAAAAAAAGCAATAGATCGCCGTCGTTTTCCTATATCGCAAGCGCATGAAAATCATGCCTTCCAGTCTCGTCAAACGACACAGACGAGGACACTTTGCGGCTTGCCTAAAGTATCCTCGCCTCCACGTTTTTATTTTACGCCTCAGCGCTTTCTTTCGCAGCGACCAAAGCGGCGCCGGCGCTGATGATCTTTTGCGCTAATTCAAACTTGCTCATCATTTCCATCGCCTCGCTGCGCCCGTCAGGGAACAAAAAGGTCGCTATATTCGTCGTCCCCTGAAACCCGGCGCCGGCGACGCTGACATCATTGGCAACAAGCATGTCGAGGTTCTTTTTCTTCAACTTACCCATACCGTATTCGATGACATTGGTCGTTTCAGCGGCAAAACCGATCAGTACCTGATGCGTTTTTTTCTGTCCCAACCCATACAGAATATCAGGGTTCTTAGCCAGTTCCACAGTCAACGTTTCCGACGATTTCTTAATTTTATTTTCCGCCGGCCTGGCAACGCGATAATCGGCAACTGCCGCTGCCTTGACGACCAGATCGACGGAATCGTAAATCTCCTCGCAAGCGGCCTGCATTTCCAGTGTCGTGCCGACATCGATGCGATGCACGCCTAACGGCGCCGGCAAAGCTGACGGAGCCGCGACGAGAGTCACATCGGCGCCGGCCAGCATGGCCGCTTTGGCAACGGCAAATCCCATGCGGCCGCTGGAACGATTGCCGATATAGCGGACCGGATCGATCCGTTCCCGCGTACCGCCGGCCGTGACCAGCACTTTTTTGCCGCGCAGCAGCGCCGAACTGCAGGTAGTCTTTTCGATATATTCGACAAGTATGTCGGGATCGGGCAGCCGACCGACGCCGTCAATGCCGCAAGCCAAACGGCCGCTGTCCGGCTCGGCGATGACATATCCCAAGGCCTTCAGCTTCTGCAAATTCCCCTGAACGACGGGATTGAGATACATATTGCTGTTCATCGCCGGCGCGATCATAACCGGCGCTTTTGTAGCCATCAGCGTCGTTGTTGCCAGATCGTCGGCAATGCCATTGGCGATTTTGCCGATAATATTGGCCGTTGCCGGAACTACGACAAACGCATCGGCCCAGCGAGCCAGGGCAATATGCTCAATATTGAACTCAAAGGTATCGCCGAACATATCGACGGCAACGGGATTTCCCGTAATTTCACGCAGCGTCAGCGGCGTGATGAACGCTGTCGCATGCTGCGTCATCACGCATTTCACGACAGCCCCTTCCTTGCCGAGGAGACTGGCCAAGGCGGCCGCTTTGAACGCGGCGATACCGCCGCTGATGACAAGTACGATCTTCTTGTTAGCGAGCAACATGAGAATTCCCCTTTTTATTTAATTCCGACCTTAGGCACTTCATATTTAATTTTTCCTTCGTCAATTTCTTCCATGGCGACGGAAACGACTTTGTTCGTATCGACATCAACCAAAGGGTCGTCGCCGTCCGTCAATTCGCGGGCTCGTTTGGCCGCCAACGTTACCAAGGTGTATTTGCTGTCCACTTTCGTCATTAACGATTCCAATGTCGGTTTAATAAGCATATTATTCTCCCCTTGTATACTGTTTCAAGACTGCCGTAATGGTATTGTCATTGCGCGACGTCTTCCGGCATTCCGCAGTCAATATGGCATCGGCCTGGCAGACGGCCCGCTGCAGATCATCATTTATGATAACATAATCATACCGTCTTATCCAGTCCAGTTCACCGCGCGCTTTGGCCAAGCGTTTGCAGATGACTTCATCACTGTCGGTGCGCCGGTCGCGGAGCCGCTGCTCCAGTACGGCCAGACTGGGCGGCAGGATGAAGATCAGCACGGCTTCCGGGTATTTCTCCTGGACCTGCATAGCGCCTTGAATGTCGATTTCCAGCATGACATGCCTTCCTTCGTCCAGCCGGCGGAAAACGAAATCTTTCGGCGTCCCGTAATAATGGTCATAGACCTTGGCATACTCCAAAAAAGCGTCGGCTGCCAAGAGCGCTTCAAAATGAGCGTTGTCCGTAAAACGGTAATTGACGCCGTCGATTTCGCCGGGCCGAGGCGGCCGTGTCGTCATGGATATGGAATAGCCGATCTCCGGAAAGTCACGGCGCATGGCGTCACAGATCGTGCCTTTCCCGGCGCCTGACGGGCCGGAAACGACGATGAGAAGTCCCTTGTCTTTCGCCGCCATCATCCTTCGTCTCCTTCATCCGGGCACATGTCGCTCACGTCTTCGCCGACATGCAAAATGCGATGGGATATCGTTTCTGCCTGAATTGCCGAAAGAATAACCTGACCGTGATCCATAATCAGCACTGCCCGCGTCTTTCTGCCGAAGGTCGCGTCAATCAGCGTATTGTGCTCCCGCGCTTCCTGCACCAATCGCTTGATCGGCGCCGATTCGGGGCTGATAACGGCCACCACCTTGTGCGCCATGACCATATTGCCGAAGCCGATATTTAAAAGATTGAAATTCATAGCCGTCTCCATTATTCGATATTTTGAATCTGTTCGCGAATCTTTTCCAACTCGTTTTTCAGCTGCAACACGTATTCCGTAACCTCCAGATCGCCAGCTTTGGAACCGATCGTGTTCGTTTCGCGGTTCATTTCCTGCATCAGAAAATCAAGAGAGCGGCCTACGTCATTGCCGTCGCTTAAAAGTCGTTCTAATTGTAACACATGGCTGCGAAATCGTACAACTTCTTCGGTAAAATCCGATTTATCGGCGTAAACGGCGATTTCCTGCAGAATCCGCCCCTCGTCGGCGCTGCTGCCGGCCTGTTCCAGCATCTTTTCAATCCGCTTGCGCAGCCGCTCTTCGTAAGCCGCCATAATCACCGGACGCCTGGCGGCGATTTTTTCAATGATCTCCTGCAAAGAAGCCGCACGCGCCGTCAGGTCGCGTTGTATCGTTTCTCCTTCACGGCGCCGCATCGTCATAAGACTCGTCAGCGCCTCTTGCAGCGCCGTTTCGAATACGGGACGACAGACTTCGGCATCGATCCGCGGCGGTGTCTCCGTAAACCAATCTTTTGTCAGCGACGCGACCTCGGCAAGCGATGTCGAACCGCCGTCAAAGCACTCTTCTCTGGCCCGTTCCAGCGCTTCCTTACAAGCCCGCAGCGCCGCCAGATCGACCGTAATTTCCGGCGCCTGCGGCGCAATTTCCCTAACCGTTACGAAAACGTCGACCTTGCCGCGGTGTAAGTGTTCCTTAATCTTTCTGCGCAGCCCCTCTTCAAGACGCAAATACGAATGGGGCATACGAATATTCAATTCCAAAAAACGTTGATTGACGGAACGCAGCTCTATTGCCACTTCGATGGAGCCGTCACTATGGCTGCCGCCGCCGAATCCGGTCATGCTGTTCACGCCGATTCCTCCTCCCGGCCCTTTCTCTGTTCTTCATCAGGCACTTGTTTTCTTAGCGTAATACAGAGGCCGCAAGCTGTCAACAGGAAACGTAGTTTCTCCGAAAAAATTCCCTTTTCCCGTTTGAAATCGTTTCCATTCCCTTTACCGAAGATTTACTAATTCGCATAAATCTCCTATAATAAACGGTAGTATAAAGGAGAAAAAACATGAATCTTGACGGTATTACCTTACATTCCATTACCACCGAATTGACGGCCATCCTTCATGGCGGCCAAATTTCCAAAATCTACCAGCTAAACGGCAAGGGGCTTTATTTTCGTATCTTCAACGACAGCGGCTTGCACCACCTGGTCATCACCCTCGACGATTCGCCCCGCCTGTACGTGTCTCCTGTCATGCCGCCGACACCGGATGTACCGACGGGCCTCTGCATGTTCCTCCGTAAATATTATGAAAACGGCCGTATCGCTTCGATCAGGCAACTCCACTTGGATCGCCTTATCGAAATTGCCGTTGACGTCCTCGACGTTTCGGGAAAATTGGCGACGCGGAAGATTCACATCGAACTGATGGGAAAATACAGCAACGTCATCTTTACGGAAGACGGCATCATCCTTGAAGCGCTGATTAAGACGAGAAAAGACAAACAGGCCCTGCGCACGATTTCGCCGAAAGAGCCGTACGGGTTCCCGCCGAACTTCATGCGCATGAATCCTTTCGAATTTACGGCGCAAGAGATTGCGGAGATGCTGCGCAGCACTGCTGCGGACGAAACGCTCGGTACGTGGATGCTCCGCCGTTTTAACGGCATGAGCACGGTCGTCCTGAATGAGCTGTCTCTCCTCTCCGGCATAGCCAAGGACGCTTCCGTCAAGTCACTGACAGCAACAGAACTAACCTGCTGGTGCCGACATATCGCCGCCCTGGGACAAGAACTCCGTGATGTCAGAGGCGCTTACGTCTACACTGACGGCAAAAAAGAGGTGCTCTTCCCGTTGCCGCTGCAATCGTTCGCCGCCAAGCCGGTCCGCCATTACGCTTCGATCCAGACCTATCTGAGCGAGTATCAGGCCGAACACGGCAGCCTCAGCGGCGAGCAGGAACGGCTGCGCAAAAAAGTAGCCAAAATAATCGAAAAACAAGAAAAAAAAATCAAACGTATTTTTCAGGAACTGAAAGAAACGGCTAAAATGGATACGTACAAATTGTACGGCGATCTCCTGATGATCTACGCTTACGAGAAACACGCTCATGAAGACAACGTGACCCTTATCAATCTGTTGTCGGAAACACAGGAAGCGGTCACGATCCCCCTGAATGCTGCGCTTTCCATGACAGATAACGCCAATCATTATTACAAGCGGTACACAAAGCTGCGCAACCGTAAACAGAAATCAACGGAACTGCAGCGGGACAATCAACGACAACTGGATTATTTCCGTTCCCTCGAATATTCTTTGGAAACGGCCGTAACCAAAGACGAATTAGCCGACATCAGGGCGGAAATGCAGCAAATGAATCTGCTTCGCACCAATGCAAAGGAAAAACTAAAAAAAGAATTTGCCCAAAAAATCCGTACCGTTTCTGCAGACGGCATGGAAATCTGGATCGGCGGCAACAACAGACAAAATGATTTCCTGACGACAAAAAAAGCGCATCCTTATGATCGCTGGTTCCATGTCAAGGGGCAGGCCGGCTCTCATGTCATCCTTGCCTGTCATAAAGGCGAGCCGACAAATGCGCAGTTGGAAAAAGCGGCGCAGCTCGCCGCTTATTACAGCCAAAGCCGCCACGACACCAAAGTCGAAGTGGACAGCACGTTGGTACGTCATGTCAAAAAACCGGCACACGCCGCGCCGGGCTACGTGATCTTTGAAAATCAAACGACATACGTCGTAGAACCGAAAAACTGGCCTGTCGATACATAACTAACGAAAAAAAGCCGCGCTCAAGGAAATATATCCTGATTGCGCGGCTTTTTATGCCATTGAAGATCAGACAAAAATATTCATTAAGAGCGTAATGATCATAGAATTGACAAAATCGATGATCAACGCCCCGACCAGAGGAATAACGAAGAAAGCAGTCGGCGCCGGACCGAATCCTTCGGTCATCGTCGACATGTTGGCAATGGCATTCGGCGTAGCTCCCAGCCCGAAGCCGCAGACGCCTGACGACATGACGGCGGCTTCGTAATCGCCGCCCATGAAACGGAAAACGGCGAAGTACGCGAAGAAAGCGATAAACACGGCCTGACTGAGGAGCATGACCACGAGGGGAACGGCCAAATCCGTAAGTTGCCAAAGCTTCAAACTCATCAGAGCGCAGGAAAGAAAAATGGTCAATCCCAAATTTCCCAGAACTTCGCTTTCTCGCTGATATACCTTGTAGATATGCGTCATATCGGCCACATTGCGGATTACGGCGGCAACGAGCATGGAGCCGATATACCCGGGAAAGATCAGACCGATGCTGACGAAAAATTTACTTACCAGCGTCCCGATCCCCATGGCCAACAGCAGATGCGCCAAGGCATTCATGAAGCGGAAATTATTGATCGTCTGCCCCTTTCGCAGTTCTTCTTCAATGATCTTTTCTTCACCTTTTCTGGCCGATTCCAGCTTTTCCAGTTCCGGTTCGAGACTTGCCGGATCAAGCCGTTCCCCTTTAGCGTGGCTGACCAACCGATAACGGTGCACCAGACTTTCGCCGACAGGTCCGCCGATCAGACTGCCTGCAACGAACCCGAAAGTGGCCGATGCAAAGGCGATCGTTAAACCGCCGTTAAGGCCCAACGATTCGAGAACAGGGCCGAAGGAACCGGAAGTACCATGGCCGCCTACCATAGGAATAGAGCCTGTCGCCAGCCCCATCAGCGGGTTGAGATCAAAGAAATACGACAGCGATATGCCAATGGCGTTTTGGCAGCAAATCAAAATAGATGTAATAAATGCCATTTTAAAAACTAAAAGGCCGCCTCGCTTGATCAGATTGATACTGGCAGTGTAACCGATACTCGTAAAAAAGATCATCATGCATACGTCTTGCATCGTCGTATCCTGTTCATACGTCCAGATTCCCTTGACATACAACACGCAATTGACAACGGCAAATACGATGCCCCCCCCACGATCGGCGCTGGAATACAGTACTTCCGCAGAAAGCCGATCTTGTACCGCAACCAAACGCCCAGATAATAGACGGCAATGGCGGCCGCCATCGTTTGGTAAATATTTAACTTTACTTCCATCTTTTTCCTCCCTTTAATTTTGCTATGCAAAATTAATTTTTGTTTTTCGAAACTACGCCATTTATTTTATCAGAAGAAAGTCGTTTACACAATAAAAAAATATATTGATTCCCCTTTTCTCTATTTTCCGAATCGTGTCTCCCCTCAGACTGTACTCTCCCACTTTCCCGTAGAACCTATCGGACGATACGCGTATACGGCACGGACAATGCTCTCGCCGGCTGCAGACTTATACAGCATCAGGCGGTACCGGAACGGCTCCCGGCGATGAGAAAGCTGCACGTCGGCGTTCTTCATCTCCTAGAGTTCGCGTACACCGTACGAACAGGCCGCATCATTTTCATGATAAAACCCCGGCTCCCGTTATGGGGAGCCGGGGTTTGCGATACGCCCGATTACACGGTCCTTGCTCAAAAATTTCGCCGCTTAGTTATTTTTTCGGTTTTTCCGGTTCTTTTACGTCTTCCGCGATACCGGCAATATCCTTTGCATAGGCGACAAATTCTTCATACGGCGTATTCGCATGGACTACCATCCGCGCGCCGTCCGGTGAACCGCCGCCATGCATACAGCCCGGGATCCCGCCGCCTACAGTCAGCCATTCGCTGAGACGGGCGGCGCGGGCTCTCGTATCGGCAGATACGTTGACGCCGGCTTTTACGTATTTCTGGATCATCGGCCCTAATTTGGGATCCGTAAAGTCGCGATACGACGGGAAACAGCCTGTTTCTACGATACCGCCGCCGATTTCCTGACAGAGCAGTTTCGTCTGATACGGCAACGAAGCGACATGAATCTTATTGACATGCGCAACTTTATTATCCGACAGCCAGACGCCGGTTTTATGTTGTCTGCCCAGTGCCATGGCTCCGATACCTACGGCATACGTCGTTTCGTTGTTGACGCTCATATTAATCATTTTGTCCTTAAACGGTTTTGACGACAAGCCGTTGGCGCGGATCATGAGCGTAGCTGCGCCGATCATGACGTCACCCTGTCCTGCTACGCAGGCGCCGATACAGGCGCGGTAGTTTGCCGTAAAATATTCAATGACTTTGCCGCTGTATTTAAATTCACCTGCCATAAATACGCGGCCTTTCGGCACGAATACGCGGTCAAACATCAGATAAGCCTGCGTGACGCCGGTAATCGGGGAATCAAAGCCTTCCTCTGCATCACGACAGTCGCTGACATGCCGCGTTTCCACGATCGTAAGGCCTTCAATGTCCTTAGGAACGACACAGGACAAGGCGTAATCTTTATCGCCTTCTTTGTATCCGGAGCCGGGCAGCAGGAAAATTTCTTCAGAAGCCGCAACGCCGCAGATCATGGCCTTACAGCCGGAAATAACGACACCGTCATCTCTGTATTCCACGATGTGCAGATTGCTGTCCGGATCAGGCTGTCCCGACGGTTTTAAGGAACGGTCGCCCTTCGCGTCCGTAAGCGCGCCGGCAACCAGAATCCCTCTTTCTTCAGCAGTCAATAACCATTGTTTCAGCCGTTCGTGATAATCGGTACCGTATTCTTCATCCATATCGGACGTAATGGCCCACATCACATTCTGCGCGTTCCACCCGACGCAGAAGCCGCCTGTACACGTGCCGCATTTATGATACATCGTTCGTTTCAGACGGGCGTTGTTCATAATGTCCTCTTGCGAAAGCATCAGGCTGTTTTGCCGCATAATTTCTTTTCCTGTCAAGGAAGACACGGTAACGAAGATATCCTTCTCTTCAGCACTGTTGGCTCCGTCAAAGCCTCTTGCATGCGATTCTACGGCTTTACGAGTATACGGGTGTGTCGTTACGTCTTCAATGAGTTCTCCGAATTTATACACATTCGGCCGCATTGATTTCAGAGACTGCAAATATTCTTCTCTCGTTCTTACCATAATCTTTTCTCCTTTACACTGACGAAACTTGACTGAAAATGCAAGCTGAACGGGCTTTCCTAAATCATCAGGTGCATTGCTTCCGCCGACTGCAGCAGTTCTTCGCGGAACTTGGGATGGGCAACGGAAATTAATGCTCGTGCTCGCTGAGCTGCTGTTTTGCCTCTAAGTTCCGCAATTCCGTACTCCGTTACAATACAATCGACATCACCTTTAGAAGTGGTAACATGAGCCCCTTCAGTTAAAAACGGCTTGATCTTGGATATCGTATCATTCTTAGCGGTAGCGTAAGTGCAAATAAACGAGCGGCCGCCTTTGGACCAATTGGCACCGCGAATAAAATCGACTTGTCCGCCGGCACCGCTGATGTTCTTATGACCGATGGATTCGGAACAAACCTGTCCGACCAAGTCTACTTCCACACAGGAATTGACAGATATCATATAATCATTCTGCGCAATGATGCGAGGATCATTGACATAATCAACGGGATAGAACTCGACTCCCGGATTGTCATCAATATATTCAAACAAGGACTGTGACCCGATGGCAAAGGTAGCTACAGATTTTCCCCGATTGATGTTCTTGCAGCTGTTGTCCACGGCGCCTGATTGAATAAGCTTCACAAAACTGTCGCAGAAAAGCTCTGAATGGATGCCCAAATGTTTTTTGGCGCTGAGAAATTCTCCTACGGCATTCGGAATGCCGCCGATCCCAAGCTGCAAAGTGGCGCCGTCAGGAATGCGCTCTGCAATCAGCTGACCGATGCGTTTATCCTTTTCACTGCATTCGCTGTCCGGTATCGTCGGCAACGGTTCGTCACATTCGCAAATCGCGTCCACTTCGGAAATATGAACAAAATTGTCACCTAAAACGCGCGGCATGTACCGGTTTACTTCCAGAAAAACGTAACGGGCATTGCTCATCTGCGCCCGCCCTTCCGCCGCGCCGACGCCGAAGCTGAAGAAGCCGTGCTTATCCATCGGCGAAACCATGGCGTAAAAAACGTCGGGAGACATATTCTCCCGCCACATTCGGGGAACTTCATAATAAAAGTTCGGCATAAAATCAGCCCGGCCTTCCCACACGGCAGGTCTGGCTTTGCCGCTCGTAAACCAAGGCACGTGAATAATTTTGCCTGCGAAAACGGGATCCAAGTACCGTTCCTCCCTGCTGGCCAACAGCATATGATGCTCAATATTGCGCAAATCCTCGCGCAACACCCGTTCCGCCAAGGCCCTCATAATGGCGCTCGGCTCTCCCAGCGCCGATGTGGCGGCACAACAGAACCCGGATTGTATGTTTTCAACAATCCGTTCCGCCGTCGTCAGCTTTTGTTGATAAATTTCCTGATAATCCACCTGATTCGCCTCCCTTTTTATCGCAATGTATATATGAATATTACCCGATCATACACATCGTCTAAAAAGCAAGAGATACCGCAAATTTATGTTAATTTTATTATATCATTCTTATTAATTTTAAGTCAATATATGTAAATTCCTAAATAATTGTAAAATTTATTTTTTATATTTTAAAAACTATTTTTATTTTTCTACTGTAAGTAGTTCGACAAATTCTGATAACAGCGAAACTATTCCGGCCGTTCAACTGCAACTACGCCTTCGGAAAAGCGGTCGCCGAAATGATCTTCCTGCGCCGTATTTCCCATATATCAGTACCCGTATTGCCGACGATAGCGTCGCCAACACAGGACAACAAACGCCAGCGCCGACATTTCAGCAATGACGACGGACCACCAAATACCGCCGACACCAAAGAAAAGCGGCAATAAAAGGACAGCGCCGCTTTGAAAAACGAGGATCCGCAGGAGAGATATGGCGGCTGAAACGCGTCCGTTATTAAGGGCCGTAAAAAAGGAAAAACCGAACGTATTGAACCCGAGAAAAAGAAACGACAGCGCATAAATAGAAAATGCCTTCTCCGTCATTTTCCACAGCTCCGGATCATATCCGACAAAACACCGGGAAATATCTGCAGCAAAAAAAGACGCGAAAAAAGTAAGAACCATGCCGGACACGCCGATAACGGCCAAGCTTTTATAAAAAAGATTCCGTACTTCTCCACTGTTCTGCGCGCCGAAATGGTAACTGATCAGCGGCGACACGCCCATGGCATAGCCGAAATAGATGCTTTCAAAAATACCGTTGGCATAAAGCATGACGCCATAGGCGGCAATGCCGTCAGCACCGAGGTAATCCATGAGCTGCAGATTATAAAGGATACCGAGAACGGAAGCGGACAGGCTGGTCAACATTTCGGAAAAACCGTTACTGCAGGCCTGCCGCACAATCGGCCATTCCACAGCGGTCCGAACCAAGCGAAGCGTACTCGTATTGTGACAGCAAAAATAGACCAACGGCGTCACACCGCCGAGAATTTGCCCATAACGCTTGCTACGGCCGCCCCGGCAATACCGTAACCGCAAAAGACGATGAAGATATAATCAAAGACAAGGTTCACAACGCCTGAGGCAATCGTCAGGTAAAGGCCGTATTTCGGTCTTTCCGCAACGGACCAAAGGGCTTGAAACATGATCTGCATCATAAAAGGAACCAACCCGGCCAAATCAATTCGTCCATAAAGAAGACAAGCTTCAAACAATTCTCCTTCCGCTTCCATTGCGATCAAAAAATACGGTAAAACCCATTCGCTGGCCAACGTGATCAGGATGCCGCTACATAAAACGACATAAATAATCATGGAAAAATACCGCTTACCGTCTTTACTTCGGCCTTCTCCCAGCGTCTTGCCGATGACGGCGGCGCCGCCGGCTGAAAGCATGAACGCCAGAGAAGAAGGAATGACGACAGCCGGAGTCAGCAAATTAATGGCGGCAAAGGGAACCTTGCCGATAAAATTGGATACAAAGAAACCGTCGACGACATAATAGATGGAAAGGATGACCATCATCCAAACGGAAGGTACGACAAAACGCAGCAAGCGACGGTATGTAAAGTGATCAGACAATTGAATCGTCATTATTCCGCCTGCCCTGCATGGTACGTCATAATGGACGCGCCGTCCGTGTCCTTCCAGGTAAAGACCGCGCCGTCCCAAACCAAATACCCGTGCCGGCTGCCTTCTTTCGGCAGCGACAGCGAACCGGGATTCATATACACGTATCGTTCGTGAACGACACATTTCGGCACATGCGTATGACCGTTAAGCAAGATCGTCCCACGCGCCAAAGGCGGCACATTATGCTCATTATACCGATGACCGTGCGTTGCAAAAACCGTCACAGCGCCGTCACAAATATACGCGTAAGACGCGAGAACGGGGAAATCCAGAACGGCCTGATCGACTTCAGCTTCACAGTTGCCGCGGACGGCGACGATATTTTCTTTTAATCCGTTCAACAGGTTTATGACGGCCTTCGGTTCATAATCACGGGGCAAGTCATTACGCGGCCCGTGATAGAGCAGGTCGCCGAGCAAAAGCAGTCGCTCGCCGCCTTCTTCCCGAAAAAGGCGGCATAATTCGCGACAATAGTAAGCCGATCCATGCAAATCGGCGGCGATGATCCATTTCATAGCTAAAACTCCCTTTCAGCGCAGACGGAAAAATGCAGATTGCGATAAAACTCGTAACCTGCATTGATCGGACTGTTCTATTTTATTCGATTCCGAGATCGGTCAGCAATTTGCCGACATGTTCCTTGGCATTGACGCCGCGATATACAGCGGTAACGCGCCCCGTTTCATCAATAATGAACGTCGATCGGTCAATGCCGATATACGATCGCCCGTAGAGTTTCTTTTCCCGCAGCACATCATAACACTTGCAAAGGCTCTCGTCCGTATCGGATAAAAGCGTAAAGTGAAGGGCGAATTTTTTCTTGAAATTCACATGCTGACGCACCGTATTACGACTGACGCCGAGAATTTCATAACCGGCCTGTACTAACTTGGCATATGCGGCATCAAATTGCTGCGCTTCCAAAGTACAGCCTGCCGTATTATCTTTCGGATAAAAATAAAGGATAACTTTTTTACCCAGAAAATCATGGAGCGAAACGGCTTTTCCCGCATCGCTCGTCACCGTAAAGTCCGGCGCCTGCGCACCGGCGATAATCTTTTCCATAACCGCTCCTTTCCCGTGCATGCCGTCTGCTGCAAACAGCACGAAAGTTATTCGACGACACGGATGATTTCAATTTTTTCGCTTCCATCGGGTTTGACAACCTTATCATAGGTCTTGATCGCAACGACGGCAACAGGAATACCTGCGCAGAAACCGGCAATCGCACCGCTTTGTCCATCGTAACCGAGATTTGCGCCGGCGAAATATCCGATAAACGCACACAGCAATACCAAAAACAGGGGCAGGCCGAAGCAGAGAACGGCACCTGTCACCATATGATTATCGGGAATCGTATATTCGACATATTGCCCTTTCACCGCGCCGATCGTATTGACGGCGTCGATAACAACGTTATCCTGACACATGGAAGAACTGCACGGCGAATACAAATGATTCCGGTTCGTCTGCAATTTCGCCATCCCGTTCGGCAAAACTTCTTCAATCATACCTGTATTTTTCTTTAACATAAGCGTGACCACCTTATTGTCTCATGCATAATCAATACACTTTTTGTATTCTTTTTCTATTATATCTCTCCTGCCACGTAAATTTCAACTGTCATTGCGAAAATCCGCCCCTTTTCCGCGACATCATCGACCTCCCTCAAGCCGCGTCATTCTTGCCGCAGTCTCCCCATCGTTCCCGGCATCGCCGAAAAGAAACAACAAAAAAGACGAAAAAGCCGGCGCCGCTATTTTCCTTTTCAGTCAAATAACGCGTCTGCTTTTTCGTCCCTGCCGTAAGCGTCATACCGATGGCAATGCCTTTCAGTAAAAAGCGGTTGTAAAAACTGCCGTCATAACCGGCAAAACGGGTTTCGAAACGGCTTAAACTGCTTATTTTACCTTAAAGACAACAGTAATATGCATTTCTTCCGTCTGATCGCCGTATTCAACCGATGATTGTGACGCCCCTAAAGCCGTATCCACCTTGGCGGTCATCAGGCGCATAGGATAACGCGGATAGTCGGTGTTCAGCGAATCGACGCCCAGGACGCGGGTTCCCAGCGCCGTCGCCAACGCATCCGCTTTTTGCCGCGCGTTCTTGGCGGCTTCAATCAACAGATTCTGCCGCTGCGTTTCTTTGTCCTTATCATTGTAGTCGAGCTTGGCCAGGCGCACCGTATCAATACCGGCGGCGGCAGCCTGATCGATGACCTTGGACGTCTTTGTCCGATCGTTAACCGTTACTTGCAACGTGTTGGACACGACGTAGGTTTTGCGATACTGGTCGGTATCACCGATGCGTACATTGCGCTCATTGATGTGAAAATCCTTCGTGACAATATCGTTGTCAGGAATTTGCAACGTTGTCAGAGAGTTGCGGAAAGTACGGGAAACGCGATCATTTTCCGCCTTGGCCTCTGCCAGCGTATCCTTTTCCGTCTGCGCCGTCACCATGACGACGGCCTGCCTGGCCGTATACGTTTCCTGCGCATATCCGTCAACTGTAATGGTACCGTAATCGGCGGCCAAAACAGCCGGTGCGGAACACGTCAGCATCAATGCTGCGGCGATTGCTGCAAATTTTTTCTTCATATCTTCTTACCTCCTTATTCGTCTGAACCGTTACGCGTTACGATAAACCCGTACCCAAAATAAGCAAGTACGGATCGCCGTCTCCCTTCACCAATTCAACGTAAAGCGACTTGTCGCGAATCCAGCCGTCATCATCCAACAGGCCGTTGCCGGCCAGCCATTGCCCTGCCGTATTTTCATCCGGCAGCGGTCCTTCCGCCGTCAGGCGCAGAGAATAGGAAACGCGGTAAATGATCTTTACGTCTTTCGCGTTATCTGCGACAGGCAGAGGCTTCACGTCGAGATCGGCATATTCATAAAGCTTTCCCGATTCATCGGGACTGCGGGACACGTACTGATCGAGCCAGGAGACGAACAATCGCTGTACCAGGACCGTATCGTCTTCGTTGATCAACTCTTTATGGCTGCTGACGGGAACAAGCGCTTCCGTCGCGCCTGCTTCAGGCATACGGACAGTCTCGGCCCGGACAGCCGGTGCCGGCTCAGCCGGTACCGGCGCCGGCGACAAGAGGCGATATATGCCGAAAACAAGCAGGACTGCTGCCAACAAAAGCGCAGCCGCAACGGCCAAAGGGCGTAAGCGGCGTTTTTTTCTCCTTTTACGCATAACCATATGTAGCTCTCCTTTCAAAAATACCGAATTAGAAAGAAAAGGATGTTTGTTGTAAAAAAATATCGGGTCCGTAAAAAAACGATGACGTACTCAAATTATAACCGCTTGTCGAAAAATCTGTCAACAAAGAACGAAAAGATTGACAGCCCTTCATTACGCCGCCTCTTTTCAGCGGCTTCGCCAAAGACGCACAACCCCTATATCAGCCGGCGGCGCCGTTGCGGCGAAACGAGTCGCCTTCACGCCGGCGTCAGTTACCGCTATCCGTATCGAAAGATACCGTCTCTCTCCCATTTATGCAAAACGTTGGGATAACAACATACAATATCTGCGAATCCGGTTATACTTTTTTCAAAAGGAGGGATGCGATGATGTGGGAAGTGATCCCCAATTATTTTAAGGATGAAAAGCGGTGCATCCGCTGTGGCTGCTGCGTTACGATCTGCCCGGTAGACGCGATCAGGATGATGCCCGACGAGAAAGGCGTCGTCCGGCCTTCCTACGAAAAATACAAGTGCATTCGCTGCAATCGCTGCACCGATGCCTGCGAAATTTTTGAAAACTACATGCTCGGCGGCTCGGAATGATCCCGGCATGCGCGAAATCGGCTAAACGTGCTCGACAAGCTGCTCTTCTCATCAACAACAAAGGGACTGTCCGTTACAACGGACAGTCCCTTTGCCATCTTGGCGATAAATTGAGTCGACAGGCGACCGCTATCGTTTCACCGGCAACGACCGGCTGAAATAAAAATAACAACCTGTTGTAAAGAAACAGGCGGCAACCCAACAAATGGGACTTGCCGCGCAAATGCCGAAATAGCCCCATATCTGCGCCAAGATCAGTGCCGCCGCACCGCGCAGCACCAGTTCCAGAACACTGCTGGCAAAGGGTACGACAGATATTCCCATACCCTGTAACGTATTGCGATAGACGAAGATTTGCCCTAAAAAAACATAGCAAGGAACGGACATGTGCAGGTAAAGTGACGCCTGGTCCAGGAGAAAATCGTTTGTTTCCGTAAGAAAAAGACTGATCAGTTCACGGCCGAAAAGATACATGGCCAGCGCCGAAACGGCGCAAAGACAGAACAGGAGCAGCGAACACTGCCGCACGCCCTGACGGATGCGGTCATATTTTTGAGCGCCGTAATTCTGTGCCGTAAAGACGGCAATGGCAATGCCGAAAGAAATCATCGGCTGCATGGCCAGCTGCTCAATACGCGTCGCCGAGATGAACGCCGCAATCGTTTCGGCGCCAAAGGTATTGCACACGGATTGAACGACGATAATCCCTAATGAAATGATCGTAAATTGTGCCGCCATCGGCATGCCGATGCGCAAATGGAGCCAGGCAAACTCCCTGTCCAAGCGCCAGTCCTCCCGTTTGAGTCTGAGCAGGGGAAACCGTTTCTTAATGTACAGAAAGCATAAAACTGCCGATATGCCCTGCGCCACGACGAGGGCGACCGCCGATCCCGGCACCCCCCAACGGAAGCGCTGAATGAAAACCAGCGCCAAACCCACATTGAGGATTGAAGAGACGATCAGAAAATACAGCGGCGTCCTACTGTCGCCGAGGGCTCTGCAAATGCAGGAAAGCAGATTGTAGAGCATCATGACGAGAAGCCCCTGCGCGATGATCGAAATATAATGAAAAGCGTCGTCATAAAGCATAGAGGAAACATTCATCAGCGACAAAATCTGCGGCAGCAGAAAATGGGCCGCCACGATGAGGATACCGATGAGCAGAAACGACAAACTCGCCGAAGTTGCGACAGACCGGCGAACACCGTCATAATCGCCGGCGCCGAAACGCTGTGCCGTCACAACGGTAAAGCCCGAGGCCAGACCGATCGTCATCCCGAGCAGCGCCATAAAGATCGGCGCCGTAGAACCGACAGCGGCCAAAGCGTTAACGCCAATAACCCTGCCGACAATGATAACATCGGCAATATTATAAAACTGTTGAAAAACATTTCCTATCAAAAGAGGGACCGTAAACGCCACAATCAGTTTCAGCGGATTCCCTTCCGTCATACTGCGAACCATATACTCTCCTTACTTCCGTCGTATTTTTAATTTCTTTTTAATCGAATGCAATAACAAAAAGGCCGTATTTTAATCTTGTTCTCATCTCGCTGTCGTACAATAGAGCTAAGAGGTGATACGATGACAGTACCATATAAGCACAAGAACAAGCGATACGGCCGGCCTATATGCCGTGTCCAATTCATGACGCTCTGCACGGACAGAAAACGGCCCATTTTGGGGTCGATCGTCCATGACGGCGAAAAAAATGTTTGGTTGCCTTCCGTCTGGGGCACTGCGGCGACAAAGGCGTTGACAAGTTTGCAGCAGTATAACCGCACTATATTGATAGAAGACTTTGTCGTCATGCCCAATCATATCCATCTGCTTCTGGTGTACAAAACCTATCGTTCCAATCTGAGCGACTGGTTCGTCTTTTATTGCAAGCGATATATATTGCATGCCATGAAGCGATTCCGTTTTTCCGATATGGCCGTGTGGGAAAAGAACTATGAAGCGTCCTATTTACATTCCGAAGTGATCCATTCCGTATTCCAGCAAAATATTGAAGAGCACGTTTCGCGCTGGCATTACGACGCCTATTATACGCCGACGCCGGCCAATCCCAACACCTTCATAGAGAAGACAAAAAACTGATGCTCTTTAACCGCCGTTCACTGCACTGACTGACGTACGCATACAGCAGGTCTTCCAACAGCGCCAGCCCCTTGGCGCTAAAACGGACAGTCTCCCGGCAGTCCCAATCATATTCCAGCACGCGCCGCCAAAAAGCGCGAAAAGCCGGCGTGAGGCGTTCTTCGCGCCATTCCGCTCCGGCGTCTTCATCACTTAAAATCGTTTCCCCCGCTCCGGCAGCCCCTGTCCGATAAAGGCGAACCGTTGCCGGATCAGGGGCGAAGCCGGTCAAAGAAAGCAACTGCCAACCGGCAATGATCGTCACAATACGGCAGTCCTTCACACATACGGCGTCTGCATACTGCGAAAGCAGCCGATACAGCGCAGGATCCGCTTCCTGCGGCGGAACCAGGGCCAAAAACAGTTCCGTAAAAATTTGACTGTAAACGTATTCGTTCCACGTCAGATTCTGCAAATACCGATTTACGGCACATTCATATTCGCTCAATATGCGCACATTTCCCTGCCGATAGATCTCAAAGGAAATTTTGCTGAACGGAAGCGGCGCCGCCGGCATTCCCTTCCGAACGCCGCGCCCCTTCTCAGTTAACACCCGGAGCAATCCTTCCTGCACCGTATAAATTTCCAGAAAGAGCTGCTTTGCCGCCTGTTTGTGCACGCGCAGGACGATTCCGTCACAGCGGGACGGCAATCCCGGCGGCGCACCGCTCTTATGTTTCGCCATCGCGCTCCCCTTCTTCGTCCTTTGCCAATTCCCCGTTCTCCGCCAACGGCACAGCCTTGAGGCGGGATATGCGGAACCCCTGCGTTTCCAGGACTGTAAACCGGTAAAGGCCGATGCGAACTTCATCACGAATGGACGGCGCCTGGCCGAGAAGATTGAAAACGTAACCGCCGATCGTGTCCGTATCGACGTCGTCTTCCACGGGAATGCGCAAAAGCTCTTCCACATCGTCGAGCAGTACGGTCCCGTCAAATTCATAGCCGCCGTCTGGCAACGGCTGTATTTCTTCTTTTTCCGCCGTATGTTCGTTGCGAATATTGCCGACAAGTTCTTCCAGAATATCTTCCAGGCCGATGAGCCCTACCGTACTGCCGTATTCATCAACGACGATGGCCAAATATGTCCGTTGCGCCCGCATCAGCTGCAACAATTTCGACACTTCCATGATTTCGGGAATCATCAGGATAGGCCGGTTGATGAGCCGCAGATTGCCGCGCCGATGGATGTATAAATCCAGAAAGTCCTTGATATGTACCAAGCCGATAATATGGTCTTTATCATCTTCACAAAGAGGATAACGGGTATGGCGGGACTGGCGGATCGTATTCAGATTCTGATTCATGTGATTGCCAACAGTGAGACAGACGATATCCTGCCGGGGCACCATAATTTCTTTAGCCAACAAATCGGCGAATTCAAAGACATTATCGATCAATTCGCTTTCGATTTTATCTATCTTCCCGCCCTTATGACTGGCCGTCACCAGCATGCGTATCTCGTCTTCCGAGTGAGACATGTCGATCTCGTTGGTCATGTCGAGACCCTGACGGCGCAGGATAAACTGCCCGACTTTGCTGCCGGCCTTGATGAAGGGAGAGAACAGATTGCTGCAGCCGTGCAGCACAGGACCGACAATGCGCAGCACCTGTTCAGGCCGCTGCAGCCCGACAGATTTGGGAATCAGTTCCCCGAAAACCCAAAGAACGGCACAAACTGCCAGCAACAGACAGACCTCCATGCCGGCAATCAGCCATATATTGCCGATGAACACCTGCAACCGATCGTACGAATCGCGAAAAAGCTGCAAAAAAACGACGCCGGCGGCAATGCCGGAAAAAACCATGCCGATTTGCGCCATGCCGAGAAAAACCGTCGGTTCATCATAGAGCTTGAGCATTTTCCGTGCCGATTCATCGCCTTCGCGAATCAGATCTTCAATATATTCACGGCGCAACTGGGCAAAAGAAAATTTTCCTGCTACGCAGAACGCATTGACGACGATGCAAAGAAACAAGAGGGCGACATAGTATAATCCATCCTGAAGCGGTATCTCCATGTAATATTCTCCTATTCGTTCTTATAGCCGAATTCGCTGAGAGCCGAGGCCTGGTTACGCCAGTCTGATCTGACCTTTACCCATATGTCCAAATAAACGGTATTGCCCAAAAGATGTTCGATCTCGCTGCGCGCCAAACGACCGACCTCTTTTAAAACTGCGCCGTTTTTCCCGATTACGATTCGTTTTTGTGATTCCCGTTCGACAAATACGGTCATGCGGATATAGATTTTGCCGCCTCGCTCCTTCATTTCGTCAACATAGACGGCAATGGCGTGAGGTACTTCGTCCCGCGTTGCCAGGAGCAGCTTTTCTCTGACGATCTCGGCGACCAGGAGGCGTTCCGGCTGATCGGTCATCATGTCATCAGGGAAATACTTCGGTCCAGACGGCAAAAGTTTACGCAGTTCCGCAACCACGGTGTCGACATTATCCCCCTGCAAGGCGGAAATGGGGATGATCTGCGCAAAATCATAGAGATTGGCATAGTCGGTGATTTCTTTCAGGATATCGCCTTTGGACAGCTTATCGATTTTATTGATCAGCAGAAAAACCGGCACGCCGGCTGCCGCAATTTTATCAAGAACAAACAGGTCTCCAGGGCCCCGCTTTTCATTGCCTGCAACGAGGAAGAGAACGGCGTCGATATCCTGCAGGGACTGATACGCCATTTCGTCCATAAATTTTCCGAGCTTATGCCTGGGCTTGTGAATCCCCGGCGTATCCAAAAAGACAATTTGGCAGGCATCGTCCGTATGGACGCAGAGGATGCGGTTTCGCGTCGTCTGCGCTTTATCGGAAACGATCGACACCTTCTGCTTGATAATGCGATTGATCAGCGTTGATTTACCGACGTTCGGTCTGCCGACGACGGCTACAAATCCGGATTTAAACGATTCGTTCATATAAGCTCCTTTACAGTTACAAGGCGGTACGATCAAAGGGAAGCGGCAAAAGTTCGGACAATGCCACAATGCGGGGCGGAGAATCCGGCGCCGTCAGAATCACATAGGGAATTTCAAATTCTTCCAGCACCTGCCGGCAAGCGCCGCACGGCGACGTATAGCCGCGACCGTCGCTGACAATGGCCAAAGCTTCAAAGCTGCGGCAACCTGAAGCGACAGCATGAAAAACGGCGTTCCGTTCAGCGCAGATACTGAGTCCGTAAGACGCGTTCTCCACATTGCACCCTGTATAAATAACGCCGTTGCTGCCGAGCAGAGCGGCGCCGACGGTAAAATGAGAATAAGGAACATAAGCGAATTCTCTGGCGGAACCTGCGGCGGCGATCAATTCCCGCACCGTTTCTTCACTAATCATAACGCTTCCCCCTGACGGACATATCCCAGACGCTGTAAGATGAATTCTTCTTCCTTGCGCATTTCAGCCTTATCCTCATCTGTCAGATGATCATAACCAAGGATATGAAGCATGCCGTGAATCGTCAAATAAGCCAGTTCCCGCTCAACGGAATGACCATATTCGCCGGCCTGTTCCCGAACCTTGTCCAGAGAAATGACAATATCGCCGAGATATGCCGCATCAGGTCCGTCATAGCCGTCGGCTTCGCCTTCGTTCAAGGCGAATGAAAGCACATCTGTCGCCCTGTCGATTTGCCGGTAATCGCGGTTCAATACTCGAATATACTCGTTATGGCAAAGAAGGATGCTGATTTCCGCGGCAGGCCCCAATCCGTAGACCAATGCGGCTTCCCTGCAAACGCGTTCGATCACCTCTTCATACGCTTCCCTGCGAGACTCTTCCTCTTCGTAATTAATACGAATATCCATAACCTGCTCCCTTCAATCCTTTTGATAAAATTCCTCGTAAGCCCTGATGATCTTGCCAACCATATCGTGGCGGACAACGTCTTCATCGGTAAAAGACACCATGCCGACGCCCTTGACCTTGGCCAGGACCCTCTCGGCCTCAGTCAAACCCGACATTTTGCGGTCGACCAGGTCAATTTGCGTCTTATCGCCGTTGACGACGACGCGGGAATGATTGCCCATGCGGGTCAGGAACATCTTCATCTGTTCACGCGTCGTATTTTGGGCTTCATCGAGAATAATAAACGATTCTTCCAACGTCCTGCCGCGCATATACGCCAACGGAGCCACTTCGATAATATTTCTGTCAATCAGCTTTTGAAACTGGTCGTATCCGAACATGTCAGCCAACGCGTCATATAACGGCCGCAAATAAGGATCGATCTTTTCCTGCAAATCGCCGGGCAGAAAGCCCAGCTTTTCGCCGGCTTCGACGGCAGGACGCGTCAGAATGATCCGCTCCACCTGGCGGTTTTTTAAATAAAAAGACGCCAAGGCGACGGCTAAATAGGTCTTACCCGTGCCGGCGGGCCCGATGCCGAAGGTGACGAGATTTTTGCGGATAGAATCGACATACCGTTTCTGACCAGCCGTCTTCGGCTTGATCAGCCGGCCCCGCGCCGAAATGCTGATCGTATCGCCGTAGATTTCCCGCAGTTCTTCGCCTTTGCCGTTTTTGATGCACAAGGAAGAGTACCGCACATGTTGTGTCGTCAAATACGTATTTTCGCGGTTCAAATAACGAAGTGCCGCAAAAACCTCTTCAATAGCGCCAATATCCGTACTGCTGCCGACCAGAAAGACATTCGTCCCCCGTGCGGCAATCCGGCATTCGGGAAATTCATGCTGCAAGACTTTCAAGAATTCATCTTTGACGCCGAAAAGCGCTTTGGCTTCAGCCGGATCGGTAAAATTCAGTTGTTTTTCCATAACCGTTGCAGGCTCCTTTTTCCAATCATTCCGTAAAATGTCGAACAGCTTTTCCATGCAAATAGTTGCAGTCCTTCCCCTGCCAGGTGTCGAGCCGCTCCAGTTCGGCATCGATCATATCGCGAATGCGCCACCAGCCCATGCCCCAGTTGGCGAAATCGACGGCTTCCTGCGGCGCCCTGCCGATGAGTCGCTGAAAAACGATATCCGGCCGCGAATGAGCCAGGAAAAGGACGACACGCCGTACGTAATCCTCGACGGAGATGAGCGAGATCTTGCCGTCGCGATACCATTCCGCCATCAATGTATTCTTAATGATATATAATGCGTGAAGCTTTACTTCCTGCGTCGGCAGCGCCGAAATGACGCGGGCCGTTTCGACCGTGTCGGCGTCATCCTCGCCGGGCAGACCGATGATTACGTGTGTACAATTTCGAAACGGATAAGCGGCAAGCATAGTGACGGCATCGATGTATTCAGCCAAACCGTGACCGCGATTAATCAGTTTCAATGTTCTGTAATTCACTGTCTGCAAGCCCAACTCGACAAGGATGTCGACATGGTATTTCTCCCTGATCTCCGCCAAAATATCAAGATACGTTTCATTGATGCAGTCAGGACGCGTGGCAACGGCCAGCGCGACGACATCGTCTTTGCACGCTTCTGCCAAATACGAACGGAAGAGAGGAGGCGGCAAGTAAGTATTCGTGAAGTTTTGAAAATAAGCGATAAATTTATGGGCCTTATATTTCGGAACGATATGGGCCTTATTGGTTCTGATCTGTTCGCCGATCGTCACCGACGCCGGCAGGTTTTCGTACCCGGCACCGATGGAACCGCAAAACGCGCATCCTCCGGTGCCGAGGCGGCCGTCCCGATTGGGGCAGGTATCGGGGATACTGATCGGTAATTTATAAACTTTTTCCCCGTATTTTCCTTTTAAATATGTCGAATAGATACGATATCGTTCTTTCATATAACTCCTTCCGCAGCCAGCGCAGCTTTATTCAGAAGGCGCCAGCAAACGCCGTCAGCACCGCTTTCCGCTAAGATATAGGCTGCTTCGTCAGGTCCGTCTGCGTAACGCCGCAGTTCCTTCCCGACAGCGGGCGTAATGGGCCAAAGATGATAACGCATCTTAATATCACGCCAATTTGTAAAGCGGTAACCGGTAAAATACGCCGCCGGTCCTTCTTCCCTGCGAAAAAAAGGATCCGTCAACTGCCGCGGCGCTTCTTCCCAACCGAGGAAAGACGGCTTGAGACGAAAACGGAAACAGGTCAGCATGTCCAGACAGAGAAGCTGCCTGGCTACATCCTTTTCTTCCGCCGTAAGCTCTGTCAGCGCCGTCAGCGAATCCCAGAGAAAATGACAGACCGTCGCATCGGAAACGGCAAGGCGATCAAAGCCGCGGCACAACCAATGATCGGTCAACCGCTCATAAAAGGAAAACCAATCGCCGGCAAAGAAACGGTCAACGTACGCCAGCGTATACGAAAATTTCCCGGAATTATAAATTCGTTCAAAAACGTCTTCAAAAACCTTCATCGTACCGACCGCTTCATAGGAAAGCCATTTCGTGGCCAAGACTTCATACGGTCCGCGCAGGTCACAGGCGTAGTCCTGCGAATAATCCCGTCGTATACCTGAACCCTTGAGAAGTTTCAGAAAGCCGATCTGCAACTTATGGGGCTGTAGAGAATAAATATCGTTGAAGGAGCGCCGCAATGCCTGCATCGTTTCATAAGGGAGCCCGACGATCAGATCAAGGTGGAGATGAATGGTGCCCAATGAGCGGATGACGTTCATGACATGAACGATATGAGGCCAGTCGTTATGGCGGCGAATCGCCTGCAAGGTCGGTCCGTAAGTCGACTGAATGCCCAGTTCCAGTTGGATCCGTCCCCGCGGCGCCTGTGACAACAGCGCCAGATCTTCCTCCGTCACGAGTCCCGGTTCTATTTCCAAATGAAAGTTCACCGTCGCCTGAAGAGAAACCATAAAGGCCAAAATGGGCCGATAATGCCGCGGATTACAGTTAAATGTCCTGTCAACGAGTTTAACCTGCTTGACGCCTGCGGCAACCAGTCGCTTCAGTTCTTCAATCACCAATGCGGCAGACCGAAAACGCACCGTATCATCTCTGCCGGAAAGGCAATATTGACAATGAAAGGGACAGCCGCGAGAGCTTTCATAATAGACAAGTTGATGAGACAAGGAGGCTAAATCCGCATCATCATAAGGAAAAGGCAAGAGATCAAGATCAGGCACTTCACGGATCAATTCATTGCCCTCAATCGCTCCGTCCGCAGTACGTCTCAAGACGCCGCCGACAGCCGTACCGTCTTCTCCGTTCAGCCAGGAAGCGATCAGTTCCGGCAGGATCGCCTCGCCTTCCCCCTGGAGAGCATAATCGATATTCCCTTCCGCCGTCAACAGTTCCCGCGCCGTATACGTCACTTCCGGACCGCCGACCATAATCGTCACGTCAGGACAAATCTGCCGCAACAGCGAAATGAGATGCAGCGTCATATCAATGTTCCATATATAGCAGGAAAAGCCGATGACATCTGCGTGAAACGCGTGAATCCTGCGCAAAATATCATAGGCATTATGGTTGATCGTATATTCGGCTGTCTCCACATTCCCAAAACCCTGTTGACGACACGCCGCCGCAAGGCAGCGAAGGGCCAGCGAAGATTGAACGAATTTTGCATTCAGCGTCGTCAATAAGATCTTCATCAAAGAGAAAAAAGCCTCCTCTATCGGTAATTTACCAAACTATTCAGTACCCTTATTATACTGCAAAGCCGGAAGAGTGACTAGTCTTAAGAAAACATGAAAACAGCAGTGACGGCATGCCGCAACTGCTGTTTTTACGTACTTCCGTCGCACAGGCGGCAGCACCAAAAAGCCGGCGTCTGAAAGCAGTCGGCCTCGCTTCGTCCACCGTGAACATGACGCCGCCAAAACAGCGCAATCATACGCCAACGCCGTTGTCCAAAAAAAATAACACCGCCAACACCGGCGTAAAACAACTTCTTCACGTACGCGCGGTCTCCGGCGGTTTCTCCTTGTTGTTATCATCATCAGTATAGCATAATCGACAGTGTTTCTCCATAATGTCAGTTCAAAATTTACGAGTTCTTTATATTTCCAGTTTATTAGCAAGAAAAACAACGGCAAGTCCTGCCGGACTTGCCGAAAAAGGTCTTACTGTCTACAATTTGCCCACCAGGTCGAAAGACGGTTTCAAGACGGCGTCACCGGGATGCCAGGAAGCCGGGCACACTTCGTCTCCATGCGCGCCGACAAATTGGGCAGCCTGCACCTTACGCAACAACTCATCTGCGCTGCGGCCGATATTACCGGCGCTTACTTCATACAGCACGACTTCTCCCGCCGGATTGATGACGAAGGTTCCCCGTTCCGCTTTTCCTTCTGCCGTAATATAGACGTCAAGATCTTTTGCCAGCGCCCCCGTCGGATCGCCCACCATCGGATACGTTACGGTTCCGATCAAGGGCGACGATTCATGCCATGCTTTATGAACAAAATGCGTATCGCATGAAACGGCATATACTTCACAACCAATCTGCTTAAAATCAGCATATTTTCTCTGCAAGTCTGCCAATTCCGTCGGGCACACGAAGGTAAAATCGGCAGGATAAAAGAAAAGGACACTCCATTTGCCCTGCAAATCTTCCTGCGTCACATCTCTGAAACCGTTGTCAACGTAGGCTTGCGCCGTAAACTCTGAAATTTTTTTACCATTTAACGACATAATTTACCTCCTTGCATACACGTTAAAGTATATCGATTTAGTACTCTTTCAGTATACGTCATCCATCGTTATATGTCAAGTTAAATGATAATTATTTTCATATAAAACTCTCCGCACGAACCAACTTTTCTTCCAGAATCGCTTTATCCGCGACGCCGTCTTGCTGCCAAATCAGTCTGCCGTAACGGCTGACGACGATCCATTTGGGAACACTGTACACAGACAATTTCCGGCTGTCTTCAAGGCGCATCATATACAACGGGAAAGAAAAAGAACGACTTTCTGTTCGTTCCTTCTCTTTTCTGTTACCGCTCTCAGGAAACGATATGGCTGCAAAATGAATCTGTTTCCCGTATTTTTGTTCCATTTCCTGGAGCAGCTGCAGCTCACCGTCACTTTCCCTGCTCCAAGGCATCCAGAAAAGCAGGCAAACGGCCCCGTCATTACAAATATTACGCAATTTTATATTGCTTCCATCCTGCGCTTTCAGGACGACATTCTGCACCAACACTTCCGTTTCGGCGCGACTGATTTCCTGTTGTTCTTTTCTATCTTCTTCGTACTCGATAGCCGGATCTTTCCCCGGCCAAAAAAAGAGCGTAACGACAATACAAATACTACCCAAAATAAGACTGATCGCCTTGCGTTGTTTGCCCGTATCCATACTCACCCTCTGTTTCCGAAAAAATAGCGTCCGGAAGGCGCCGGAAATCAACGCTCCCCATTGATCTGACCCGTTGTTGCGAGCCGTTTCGTCCAGCTATCGGCAATAGCGGCAAACTCGTCAAGAGAAAGGGTTTCGCCGCGTCTTTTGCCGTCGATGCCTGCAGCAGACAGAATCGCCTCCACGTCATTTGTCGGAAGACCGGTTCCTTTCAACGCGTTGGTCAGGGTTTTGCGACGCTGCCCGAAAGCCGCTTTGACAGTCTGGAAAAAGCGGTGTTCTTCGAGAACCTGCACCGGCGGCGTCGGCCGTACATCCATGGCGACAACAGCTGATTGAACGGCGGGAGGCGGCAGAAAGGAGGCCGGATTAATCACAAAAGCAAGGTGAGGTGACGTATAATACTGAACGGCTACGGACAACGCGCCGTAAGCTTTGCTCCCCGGCCCGGAAACCATACGTTCCGCCACTTCCTTCTGAACCATGACGACCATCCGCTCCATTGGCAGCCGTTCTTCCAACAGCCGCAAGATGATGGGAGTTGTAATATAATACGGCAGATTGGCGCAGACGACAAAGGGCTTATGATTCATCAGCGCCTCAATATCGACCTTCATGATATCGTCATGAATGATGCGTACATTATCGTAAGCTTCCAAGGTTTTATCCAAAACCGGCAACAAATTGGAATCGATTTCGACAGCCGTCACGGCAGCGCCCGTTTCAGCCAACGCCTGCGTCAGCGTACCGATACCGGGGCCGATCTCCAACACGGGCATCCCGGCATGAAGCGACGCCGTCTCGGCAATATGACGGACAACGGGAGGGTCAATCAGAAAATTTTGCCCCAGCTTTTTATTCATATGTAAATGAAATCGCCTGACGAGATAATGAACAACATCGGGATTTGCCAAATCAGAACTTTTCATCGCCACCATCCTTTTGCAGTTGCCGTAACGCGGCGTCCCACTCTTCTCGCGTAACGCCGTAATGATTCAATCGTTTTAAAAATTGCTTGGCATTGCCGTAGCCGATCCCCAGTACGGCGCCCAAAGCCGCTCTTTTCTCAGCCGCCGCAGCCGTTCCGTTCAAACCGGCAGACAGAAGATCGTCTGCCGTAAACGTCTCGTTCACCGTCATCACTGCGCAGCGGCACTTGTCAAGAGCGGAGCGAATGGCCTCCGGCGACGCCTGTTCCACACCAAGATCATTGTTGGCGATGGCGTCCTTTCGGGGAATGAAAGCGTGCTTGGCACGGGGAAATCGTTTGCTCAATGCCCGACGGATTTCTTCGCCGGCCCGATCCGGGTCGGTGAGGATAATGATGCCGCGGCGCTTATAGGCATACTCGATTTGCCGCAGCGTATCGGCGCGAAGACTGAAGCCGTCCGTTCTGATCGTATCGACATCGATGTGGGCGGACCGGATGCGCGCTTCATCGGCGCGTCCTTCGACAATAACCACTTCCCTGATCACCGCGCGCCGCCTCCTTTTTCGCAGATATATTGCGCCGCCGCCAAAACAGCCAAGATGTTGTGTTCCAAGACGATGCCGCCTTGCAGGTAGATCAGATACGGTTCACGTATGGGGCCGTCTGCCGATAATTCGATGGAAGAGCCTTGCACAAAATCACCTGCCGCCATGATGATCTTGTCAGCATATCCGGGCATGGCATCGGGAATCGGCGTCACATGGGCGTCGACAGGAGAAAAAGATTGGATGCCCTGACAGAAAAGACGCATATTTCCCTCATTCTGCAGCGCAATCGTCTGAATCAGATCACAGCGCGGCGCCGCTACAGACGGCGAAACGGCAAATCCGAGCCGTTCAAAAACGGCGGCAGCAAAGACAGCCCCTTTGATAGCTTGCGCCGTAACATGAGGCGCCATAAAAAAGCCCTGGAAAAAAAGACGGTAACCGCCGGCGTAGGAACCGAGCTCAGAGCCAAGACCGGGCGCCGTCAGATAATCGGCGGCGCAGTCTACCAGATCAGCCCGGCCGGCAATATACCCGCCTGTCGGCGCAATACCGCCGCCGGGATTCTTGATCAGCGAACCGGCAATAATATCGGCGCCGGCTTCAAGCGGCTCCTCCGTAGCTGCAAATTCGCCGTAACAATTATCAACGAAGCAGATCGTTTCGGGACTTTCCTTTTTAACGGCGGCAATGATCTTCCGCAGATCATCGATCGTCAAGGACGCGCGGGAACTGTAACCGCGCGACCGCTGCAAAAGGACGACTTTCGGTTTGTCAGCGGCGACGGCGCCGCGTATGGCCTGCAGATCGTAGGCATTATCTTTAAGAGGCACTTCCTTGTAACGGACGCCCCGCTCTTTGAGGGAATGCCGACTCGGACGGGCATGGCCGATAACGCCTTGCATCGTATCGTAAGGGGCCCCAACCAAAGAAATGAGCATATCGCCCTGCTGCAACAGCGCACAAAGAACCGTCGCCAAGGCATGCGTGCCGGAAACGAAATGAGGGCGTACCAGCGCCTTTTCGGCCTTAAAAACGGCGGCAAACACTTCTGCCAGCTTTTCACGGCCCAAATCACTGTACCCGTACCCCGACGTGCCGGCAAATTGGTAGGCGGAAACCTGCGCCTTTCTGTACGCCGCCAAAACCTTTTCCGTGTTATAAAGACTCACGGCATCTATCACTGCAAACTGCGCCGCACAAGCTTGCAGCGCCTCCTGCCTGAGTGTATCCATCTGAATCGACAAACCCTTCCATCCCTTTCTTGTATCATATTCCGATTCCTGCGCCGCGTATATCGACGATGACCGTGCGAGCCAAGGCTGCTTCGGAATCGTACTTTTCCTTTTCATACCAGTGAATATACGGCATCCGCCTGTACCACGTCAGTTGCCGTTTGGCAAAACGGCGGGTGCGCGTCTTGATCGCCGCAGTCATCGCGTCATACGTAATGCGCCCGTCGAGGTAAGCGGCAATCTCTCCGTAGCCGATAGCCTTCATGCCTTGATCCGACTCTGTCAGCCCTTCCTTCAACAAGGCTGCCGTTTCTTCAATCCATCCGGCGCGCAACATTGCGTCAATCCGCTTTTCAATACGCTCATAAAGAACGGGGCGCGGCAACGACAAGCCGATGACAAACGCATCATAAATCAATGCCGACGCTTTGCCGGCACGAACGAAGGCAGCGCCTTCCCCTCTGCCGACGGCGGCAACCAGACGGATCAACCGTTGTCTGTTGGCCAACAGCTCATGCCAGTCATCAGGCTGCCAATCCGTAGCCGCCGTAATATACGACTTCAACTCTGCCGGCGTCATCGACGCAACGGTTCGCGCGGCCCGCTCCCGTTCATGCGGCAATACCCGGGGCGCCGTAAATTCATATCCTTCCAGCAAGGATTGCAAATACAAACCCGTACCGCCTACAATAATTGGAAGTTTCCCCCGTTCATGGAGAGCGGCGATTTCCGCCTGCGCCAGTGCACAGAAACGAGCGGCGGAAAAGGGCTCGTCGGCAGCGGCAATATTGATCAAATGATGACGATAGGCGGAAAGTTCCTCCTGCGTCGGCTTGGCCGTGCCGATATCCATGCCGCGATAGATCTGATAAGCATCGCACGAGACCAGTTCGCTGTGAAATTCTTCCGCCAGGAAAAAGCTCAACGCCGTTTTTCCTACTGCCGTAGGTCCGACAATGGCAATAACCGGTTTCATTATATAGAATCACTCTCCAAAACGGCATAACAAATGCGGCTGTATTTACCGCCAACAAGGCGCAGTCCGGGAAAATCCCGACGCAGCCGGTCAAAACGGCGGCCTTTTATGACGATTCGCCGCGCAGCTTTTGAGGCGGCCAGGCGAATCAACGCAGGTGTCAGGAGCTGATGATCCATCAGTGGACGCAGCGGTCGAAAGGCGCAGCTGCTTTCAACAGGTTCGCTGAACATGGGATCGAAATACAGAATATCATATGGCTGCGCCGTACGATCGCGCAAATAGTTTTCATAATCTCCCTGCTGCAAATGAATACGCCGTAAAGCCTTCGTGACGGCAAGATCGTCATGGTTGAAATGTGCAAAGCCCCAACCCGTGACGGCCGCCAGGAGCGGTGACGCTTCTAAAGCATCGACGACGGAACCGGCCGGCAGTGCATAGGAGGCGATAACGGCATCGGCGCCGAAGCCGCAGGTGCAATCCAGGAGACGGACCGGTCCGGTCGCGGCCAAAGCCTCCAGAAAATGATCTGGCACCCCCTGTTGCAAATGAAGCAACCGCAACTGCGCCATATTCAGGTGGAACCGGTGCCTGCCCCGATCAGTCGTTATTTCCGGCCCCTGCGTCGTATAAACGAGGAGGTTGTCGTATTCTTTCTGTAACGTCTCATGAGAACGGCGACGGCGCAAAACGAAGGCGGCGCCGATTGAAGCGGCCCAGCGCGCCGCTTCTTCCTGCAACGTTGCAGACGCTTTTAATGACGGCGTTACCGTGATCACAGCAGTATTCATGTCCGCTTAAAAAGCCTGGCGAGGTCGGCAGGCGTGAAGCGCACGATGATCGGTCTCCCGTGCGGGCAGACGAAAGGCTTTTCCGTTTGAAAAAGCGCTTCCAGAAGCTGTTTCATTTCCCGTATATTCAACTTATCGCCGGCTTTGATCGCACCGTGGCACGAAAGATAGGCCAAGGATGTGTGCCGCAGCATCGCCTTATCCAAAGACGGCTGCAACGTCAAAATCCGGCAAATCTCGCGAAGCGAATCGGCAATATGGGCCGTCTGCAAATCACAGGGTACGGCTTCCATGCGCAGCGTCGACGGACCGGCAACGGAATAGGCATACCCAAGATCGACAAAAACGTCTTGCCGCTCTGTCAGAAGCGCCATATCGTGACTGTCGACTTCGACAAATTCCGCCGTCAGCAGCTGCTGACTCGGCAGTGCTTCCGCCCGTTTGCAGAAGGTATCGTAACGCACCCGTTCATGCGCCGCATGGTGGTCGATCAGATAGAGATCTTCCCCCTTTTTGGCAACAATATAGCAATCCGCCACTTCACCGAGAGGAATAAAGACATCCGCATCGCCGTCAAACGTAATGACAGGCCCTTGCTCTTCTTCGGTACCGGGAACCTTGCTTTCCGCCGCCAAAGCCGCCGTAAAGGCCGCTGCAGCAGCCGGTACATCGTCAGGCGTCAATACCGGTTCATACGGGCGCCGCGGCGATTCCCCGACATGTTGCTGCGCCGAAACTGCCGGCGCAGCATAAGTTGTCGCCGGAACCGACGATTGCGCCGAAGCGGTAAAAGGCAGTTCCGATTCCTGCGGCGACGCAATGTCCCGCAGAGGTTCAAGCCTTTCGCGCTGACGCGGCGGCAAAGGAGCGGACGCCGCGATCGTTTCCGGTCTGTCCTGACTGACCAGTGCCGTAACGATGCTATGATAAACGGCGCGATACACTTCCTTTTCGTCGGCGAACTTGATCTCCGTTTTGGCAGGATGAACATTGACGTCGATAAAAGCCGGATCGATATCGATTTGAAGTACGGCCAGGGGATATCCCGCTTTCGGCAGCATCGCATGGTAAGCATTTTCGATAGCTTTATAGATAATACCGTTCTGCACGACCCGACGATTGACGATACTCGTCTGCCAGGCACGGCTGCTCTTCAGCAATGACGGCTTGCCGACAAAACCGGAAATTGTCAGCGTTTCCCCTTCATAAGTTACAGGAAAAATCTCCCGCGCCGCGGCTGCACCGTAAATGCCGGCAATCGTTTCCTTCAAGTCTCCCTGCCCTCCTGTATGAAGCGTTGTCCTGCCGTTCGTAATTAAGGTGAATTCAATACCGCTGTTGGCCAGGGCCAGTTTTGTGACGATCTCGCTGATCTTGGCACTTTCTGTCCGTTCGCTTTTGAGAAATTTCCGCCTTGCCGGCGTATTGAAAAAGAGCTCCGCCACTTCTACCGTTGTCCCGACAGGAGCTCCCGTTTCTTCTTTTTCTTTGATAACGCCGCCGTCTATCAGCAGCTGTGTCGCCAACACGGCGTCTCGCTGCCGCGTCGTAAGGGTCATCCGCGATACGGCGGCAATACTCGGTACGGCTTCACCGCGAAAGCCGAGAGAAGTGATGGCAAATATATCTTCAACGGAGCGAATTTTGCTCGTGCCGTGGCGGATGAGGCATTTTTCCGCATCTTCGGCACTCATGCCGCAGCCGTTATCGCTGACGCGCATGTACGACTGGCCGCCGTCGGCAATTTCCGTCTCAATCGCCGTTGCACCGGCGTCAACGGCATTTTCGATCAACTCCTTAATGCATGACGACGGCCGTTCGACAACTTCACCGGCAGCAATTTTATTGGCCGTCCCTTCGTCAAGCACATGAATCAGAGAACTCATTTCATCCCGCTCCCTTCTTTCGCCTCTTTTTGCAGGCTATATAAAAATGAAATGGCTTCAATAGGCGTCATCGTCGCAACGTCGACAGACAGGAGCCGTTCTGTCAGCAAATCCGTAAAGAGATTTTCCGATAGAGACTGTGCCGTTTTTTCGGCGGCAAGCGGCGGCGCCGCGGTATCACTTTCGAGATCGTTGAGAATGATTTCAGCCCGCTGCAAAAGCGTTTCCGGCAAGCCGGCCAGACGCGCCACGTGGAGACCGTAGCTGCGATCAGCGCTGCCGGGAATGATACGGCGCAGAAATTTGATGCTCTTGCCGCGTTCCTTGACGGCGACCGTATAGTTCTTGATTTTTTCGGAGTCCTTCGCCATGGCAATCAGTTCATGATAATGGGTGGCAAAAAGCGTCAAGGCGTGAATCTGCCGCAAGCAGTATTCAATTACGGCGCGGGCAATGGACATGCCGTCAAAGGTACTCGTGCCCCGTCCTATTTCATCGAGAATGAGCAGGCTGTCCGCCGTCGCATGCTTCAAAATATACGATACTTCCTTCATTTCCATCATGAATGTACTTTGGCCCGTCAAAATATCGTCACTGGCGCCAATGCGCGTAAAAATACGATCGACAGGGCAGACGGAAGCGGCGCCGGCAGGAATGAACGAACCGACTTGCGTCATCAGTACCAGTACGGCAACTTGTCGCATATAAGTGGATTTTCCGGCCATATTCGGTCCCGTAATGACGAGAACTTCATGATCCTGATGATTCAGGACAACGTCGTTCGGAACAAAAAGCTCGCCTGTCACATATTTTTCAATAATCGGATGTCTACCGTCTTCAATGCGGATCATGCGCTGCCGGTTCAGAGACGGCCGCGTGTAATGGTTTTCATGCGCTGCACAGGCAAGGCTGTACAGGCAGTCCACCTGCGCGATCGAGCGGGCCGATACCTGCATGGCCGGAATAGACTGTTGCAGTTGTCGGCGCAATTCACCGAAAAGCTTGTATTCAAGCGCCAGCATCCGTTCCTGCGCCGTCAGCACCTTCACTTCAAAATCCTTCAATTCAGGCGTAATATACCGTTCGGCGTTGACCAGCGTCTGCTTGCGGACATAATACGCGGGAACAGGCTTCGTATTGGCATGGGAAATTTCAAAATAATAGCCGAATAC